>JBDSXS010000162.1:0-12904 GCA_039926045.1 Ferruginibacter sp. | reverse complement strand
AAGTTTAATGATTCTCATACAACAGTATTTAATAATGAAAAATTAAGAAAGAAAGCAGCCCCTGCTATAAATGGATTTAAATATAAAATAAAAACAGCAGCCCGTTTAATTTTTTTGCTTTTAATTGGGTATAGAGAAATTTATTCTTGTATTTGTAACCGCTTTATTTTTTTATTCATTACATAAAACCATAACGGGGGCATCATGGCTAAGATCATGCTGCCCGGGTAACCGGTTGGTAACTGTGGCGCATTTTCATGATGCTGAAGTACCTGGTATTTTCTGCTGGCCAGGTAATGGTGGTCGCTGTGGCGGCTCAGTTCAAACAACATAAGCCTGCCCAGGATATGGTTGCTGTTCCAGCTATGATGCGGCATGGCCCTTTCATAACTCCCATCTGCCCGCTGTTTACGCTGCAGCCCGTAATGTTCAATATAATTTACTGTTTCCAGCAATAAGAAACCGATGGTAGCGGCGGCTAAAAAATATAAACTAGCCAGCCAGCCAAATAACAACACCAGGGACGCTACAAACAAAAACTGGATAACCTGCGCCTGCAGCATTTCATTTTTCCAATGCAGCAGTGGCAAACCATTTCTCTTCATTTCGGCATTGGCAATTTTCCAGGCAGACAGGTATGAAAAAATGATTGTCCGGAAATAAAAAATAAAAACCGGCTCGTTAAAACGTGCACTGCTGGGGTCTTCGGGAGTGGCCACATTTTTATGATGCCCCTTATTATGTTCTATAAAAAAATGCATGTAAAGGGATGTAAGCAACAGGGCTTTGGCGAAAACCTGCTCGTACCTGTTTACCCGGTGTCCTAATTCATGCGCTACATTAATACCAAATGTGCCGCATAGTAAACCCATGCTGCATATACGGCCTGCAATCTCGCCCCACAAAAGTTCACCGCTATGAAAAGAAGTTAAGAAAACAAATAGGGCAATAAATTGTAAGACCACAATTATATAAAGCAGGTAATCGTATAACCTGTCTTTTTTTACAAGTTCTTCTTCGGCGGCGCTAAGATTTTTTTTATCGGGTTGTATAAAAAGTTCTATCAAAGGCATCAATACCCAGGCATACAGCATTGGGATCCAGGTGATCCATCCTCTACTGGTAAAAGCCAGCCAGGCTAAAACATAAACAAGTAAAGGTGATAAATATTTAAAGGCTCTTACCTGCATGGAGGGCTTATTGTAAGGCCAAGTTAATAAAATTGAATGGATTTTTTATAGATAGTTCTTCAGCCCTTAGTAGAAAAAAAAGAGATTGCTTTTAAACAATCTCTTAATTTTTCTTTTATAGCGTTTAGCCTATTTGATCGCCTGATGATTCTTAAAACCGTTCGTTGTACTATGATGAAAAATCGTATATCCTGTGAGCCGGAGCCATGAAAAGATGAGCAAAACTATTTTTGATCTTTTCGGTCCATGAAATATTTGTACTTACTTTATTCTCAAAAAACTCAGCCTGCATTATTTTCATTTTTACCAAAACAAGCCTTCCATAAGTACCCTTTGAATAATTGCAAATAGAAAAAAGGCCTCTGTCATCATTTTGAACAAGGGTTGCTTTTCCGCTGATCTGGAGCCTGCAACCTGTTCCTTTTTTTTGATAATTAAGGTACGCATAAAATGATTCGTCTATGGTTTTTGCAAGATCGCCATTGCATGAAGTGAAAAACCATACTGTTCCGTCATCTTCTACTTTAAGGGTTTGAATGATATTATTCGGTAATTGCAGATCCGGATTTAACTCAGATTTGAATAGCGCAATTTTTATGTCTTTGATCTTTTCCTTTATAAAGGTCAAATTTTCATCCTGGTATTGGTAGTCGTATTGCATAAATAAATTTTTAATTGTTTGTCTATAATAAAAATTCAATACCCGTACCAAAATAATTCATATGCTTCTCCGGCCTTTTTTTGATTTATTTGAGGAACAAGTTCCACATCCTGTGTAACAAAAGGCGCTTTCACCTGGTTTTCGATTGATAACTCAAGTATTTGTTTAATGGCTTAAAAATTTCATATGGCAATAAGAGCAGTTATAAACTTATATAATGGCTTCTTCCTGGCCAGTCATGTTGGATCTTACAAAACAGGACAGTTATCACCAGCAAAGGAGAAATAATTAACGGATAAAACAACCTCATGGATACATTAGAACTTATTGACAGATTGCCAAAAGCTAAAATAAAAAAGCTTGCCAAGGATCCTGTAAAAACAGCCCAGGCCGTTAACCTGGTGTATGTTAATGACATGGTAGCGGGAATTGAAAGAAGAAAGACAGGAAAAAGCTTCAGTTATTACAAGGGTGAAAAAAAGATCTCAGATAAGAACGAGATCAAAAGAATACAAAGTTTGGTCTTGCCGCCGGCCTGGGAAAATGTCTGGATCTGCGCATTGCACAACGGGCACCTGCAGGCAACGGGACTTGATGTAAAAAAAAGAAAGCAGTATCGTTATCACCCTCACTGGAATACTTTACGCAACCATACAAAATTCTATCGCCTGCTTGAATTTGGAAAGGTATTGCCTTCGATCAGGTTACAACTGGAAAAGGATCTTTCCCTTTCCGGCCTCCCGCAAGAGAAAATATTGGCTGCCATTGTTATGCTGATGGAACGAACCAATATCCGGGTTGGAAATAATGTGTATGAAAAACTGTATGGATCTTTCGGGCTTACCACGCTAAAAGATCAACACGTAGAAATAAAGTCGGGCAAGATCGATTTTGCTTTTAAAGGTAAAAAAGGTGTCCAGCACAGTATCGGTTTGAAGAATAAAAAACTTGCTTCGATCGTGCAGAAATGTAAGGATATACCGGGCAAGGAATTATTCCAGTATTATGATGACGAAGGCAAGGCCCATTCAATCGACTCGGGGATGGTAAATGATTACATAAAAAAACTCAGTGGTTCAGACTTTACAGCAAAGGATTTCAGGACATGGTCTGGCACGGTTAATGCTTTTATTGCTTTTAAAGAGATTGGCTTTGCCGAAACAGAAACGGCCACCAAAAAGAATGTTGTTGAAGCATTGGATAAAGTAGCCTCTCAGCTGGGAAATACCAGAACGGTTTGTAAAAAATATTATGTACACCCGGTTATCATTTCCATGTATGAGTGCAAAGGCCTGGAAAAATATTTTAAAGAACTGGAAGCCATATCAATAGATGATTCAAAGGCAGACCTGACAAGCGATGAAAAAGCCATCATGAAAATATTAGCAAACAATTAAAAAATAATTTTATGAGACCATTGTGGACAGGCGCCATTGGATTTGGACTGGTAAACATACCGGTGAAATTATTCAGCGCCACGGAATCAAGTAATGTTGAACTGGATATGCTTGATAAGAAAGATCATGCAAATATTAAATACCTGCGCATCAATGAAAAAACGGGCAAAGAAGTAAAATGGGAAAATATTGTCAAAGGCCATATGGTAGGTAATAAATACGTGGTGCTGGATGAAAAGGATTTTGAAAAAGCCAATGCCGTAAAAACAAAATTGATAGAGATCAATGACTTTGTGGACGCTTCCGAAATAAACAGTGTGTATTATGAAACACCGTATTACCTGGTTCCTGAAAAATCAGGTGTACGTCCCTATGCTTTATTGCGTGAAGCACTTTTGAAAACCAAAAAGGCCGGCATTGCAAGTTTTGTAATGCGTAATAAAGAACACCTGGCTATTTTAAGGGCGCAGGATGATGTGATCATCTTGAACCAGATACGCTTTGCAGAAGAGATCAGGGCAACCAAAGAACTTAGCCTGCCCGCAAAGGCTGCTATTAAACCCGCCGAATTAAAAATGGCCATAACACTCATCAACCAGTTAACGGGTAAATTTAAAATAGAAAAATACAAGGATACTTATAGTGCAGCGCTGCTGAAAGTTATTAATGCCAAAGCAAAAGGTAAACAAACAGCGGCACCACACATGAAAGTTGTACACAGCAAGGCAAAAGACCTGATGGAACAACTGAAAGCAAGCCTGGCTTCTAAAAGAAAAAGAGCATCATAAATGAGCCTTATAAAATACAAACAAAAACGGGATTTTAAAGTTTCACCTGAACCTCAAGCGGGAAAAAATTCTTCAAAGGCTTTGTCGTTTGTTGTACAAAGGCACAAAGCTTCACACCTGCATTATGATTTCAGGCTTGAAATGGATGCTGTATTAAAAAGCTGGGCTGTGCCCAAAGGTCCTTCCATGAATCCTAAAGACAAGAGACTGGCCATGATGGTTGAAGATCATCCTTATGACTATAAAGATTTTAAAGGCGTGATACCTACAGGTTATGGCGCAGGCATTGTGGAGATATGGGACAAAGGAACCTATACCGGAGTAGATGAAAAAGGAAATGTAATTGATGAAAAAAAATTAAGGGCCGCACTAAAAGCAGGGAGCCTGAAATTTGCTTTGAAAGGAAAAAAAATAAAAGGTGAATTTGCTTTAGTGAAACTGAAGAATGATACAAAGGGTAATTCCTGGTTACTGATAAAGCACCGGGATGACCATGCAGTTGATAAGGACTATGACAGTGAAAAAGAGACGGATAAAAATTCCCCCATCAATAAATGGCTCGCCGAAAATGCAAAGAACGGCACTGCTAAAGATCCTGTAAAAAAAAAGTCCCGGAGTCAAAAATAAGCACGGTTACCAGGAAACTCAATAAGTACATAAAGCCTATGCTTGCAAAAGAAACTGATGAACCTTTTGATGATGAAGCATGGCTGTATGAGATCAAATGGGATGGTTACCGGGCCATTGCCGAAATATCCAATGATCATATAGAATTGTATTCACGCAACGGAAATAGTTTTAAGGAACATTACCCCCTGCTTGTAGATCATTTAAAAAAGATAAAGCATGAGGCGGTATTGGATGGTGAGATCGTGGTTTTAAATGAACTGGGTTATCCCGACTTCCAGAAAATTCAACACTACGAAGACAATACAAACTTTCCACTGCTGTATTATGTTTTCGACCTCTTATCGCTTAACAACCATTCATTGTATGATCAGCCCTTAACAGAAAGAAAAAAACTACTGAAAAAACTATTGCCCAAAAGTCCTATAATCCGTTTCTCAGATCATATCTCCGGCATGGGGGTTGAGTTTTTCAATGCATCAGCTCATAAAAACCTGGAAGGAATAATGGCCAAAAAAGCAGACAGCCATTACTATCCTGGTAAAAGAACCAATGAGTGGCTTAAGATAAAGAACCGTAAATCTGCTGACGTGCTTATAGCGGGGTATACAAAACCAACAGGGTCGAGGAAATATTTTGGTTCGCTGGTACTGGCCATAAAAAAAGGAAAACAATATAAACACATAGGGCATGCGGGAACGGGATTTGATGATAAAAAACTGAAAGAACTATATGAGCTGTTCCAGGATTATGGGCAAAACGAATCCCCATTTAATGAACCGGTTGAAGTTAATGAATCGGTTACCTGGCTAAAGCCTGTACTTGTTTGCGAAGTAAAGTTCACGGAGTGGACAAAAGATGAAAAGCTAAGGCATCCTGTTTTTTTACAATTGCGAAATGATAAATCAGCTAAAGAAATTGACATGAAAAATGTAAAGCCGGTTAAAAGGATAACTGAAAAAGAGCCAGTTAAAACTGCTGATATTAAAATTGGAAAAACATCAGTGAATATTACCAACAGGGATAAATTGTATTGGCCAAAGGAAAAGATAACCAAAGGGATGATGATCGACTATTATCAATCTATAGCTTCTTATATCCTTCCCTATTTAAAAGACCGCCCCCAATCTTTAAAAAGGAATCCCGGTGGAATTGCTGATAAAGGGTTTTATCACAAGGATGCGGGAGAAAATGCACCATCGTTTGTAAAAAGTTTTAAGGTTCATTCCGAATCTTCCAACAAAGAAATTGATTATATCATTTGCAACGACAAAGCAACCCTTGCTTACCTGAATAACCTGGGATGTATTGAATTGAATCCCTGGCATTCTACTACAAAAAAACCTGGCAAGCCGGATTACCTGATCATTGATATTGATCCTTCTGATAAAAATACTTTCAACGAGGTGATCGATGCTGCCAATGCATTTAAAAAGGTACTGGATAAAGCAGGTGCAACATGTTTTTGTAAAACCTCAGGGGCAAGCGGTTTACACATTTATGTTCCGCTCGGAAAAAAATATACGTACGAACAGGGAAGAGATTTTGCACACGTAGTTTGTATGATGGTCAACAATGAACTTCCGGACTTTACAACGCTGGAAAGAAATCTAAAAAAACGCGGCAATAAAAAAATATACCTCGATTACCTGCAAAACAGCAAGGGCCAAACCATTGCCTCGGTGTATAGTTTACGTCCACGGGAGGGAGCCTCTGTTTCCATGCCCCTGCATTGGAAAGAAGTAAAGCATGGATTGAAACCAACGGATTTTACCATACACAATGCATTTCAAAGGATGAAAAAAACAGGAGATATTTTTAAAGCCATCCTGGGGCCGGGGATAGATTTGAATAAATGCCTTGAAAAACTTAATACATAAAAAAGAGATCGCTTTTTAAAACAATCTCTTTTATTACTATTGGGGCGACTCTTAAATTGTTCGGTATGCTGAGTTATTCTGCAAAATCATAGATCCTGTGTGGAGGTGCCATGAATAAATGAGCAAAGGAATTCTTTATCTTTCCGGCCCACGAAATATTTTCAAATGGTTTATTTTCAAAAAACTCAGCCTGCATTATTTTCATTTTCACCAGAACAAGCCTGCCATAATTCCCTTTTGAATAATCATGCATGGATAAAATACCTTCATCATCATTTTTAACTATGCTTGCTTTTCCACTAACATGGAGGCGGCAGCCCGTACCTTTTTTTTGATAACTGAGATATGCATAAAACGGCCTGTCAATGTTTTTAACATGGTTGCCATTACATGATGTAAAGAACCAAACCGTTCCGTCATCTTCAACATTGAGTGTTTGTATAATGTTATTGGGTAACTGTAATTCAGGATTCAGCTCAGATCTGAACAATGCAATTTTTATGTCGTTAATTTTTTCTTTTAGAAAATGAAGATTTTTATCCTGGTAGTCGTGTTGCATGGGTAGTGGTTTTTTATGTGAAAAGTCAATAATAAAATTCAAATGGTATGCCAAATAAGTTCAGCTTTCCCTGAGCAGCTTTTTGGTACTCATGGTGGGAATAAATTTATTAGCTTGAGTTAGTATGAGACCCGTTCTTTTTTTGAGCTTGGAAATCTGGGAATAATGTAACTTCTTTCTAAATTTGTATAACATTATCCTTGCAGATGTGTTGACCTTTGAGAAAGTGAAGATGATATAGTGCTAGAAAACGTATAAAAAAGCCTGATGCGAATGTTTATTTTACCGATATAGTTACCAAAAATAAGAAACACCCGGATTTTTTATAATCTGGCATAATAATTTCTTTGTATATTTTACTAACCAATGGGACGTTACCAGCTTTTGCTTCAGTAAAAATATTACCCTATTCGGTATAACAGATGTCTTATAAAAGGATAATAAAAAAGACGGGCAGGATATTATTGTACACGCTTGGCAGCGTGTTGATATTGCTATGTCTTTTATTTATTTTCATAAACCTGCCGGTTGGCAGGAGGGTTGTTAAAAACAAAATACAATCATACCTGCAGGATAAATTAAAAACAAAGGTTGTAATCGGTTCTGTGGATTACAGTATACCCAGGTGGATAATCATAAACAATGTTTATGTTGAAGATCAAAAACATGATACTTTAATTTATGGTGAAAAGCTTTCTGCAAAGATCAGTATGTTTAAACTGATATGGGGTAGTACAGAAGTACAGGAACTTGCTTTAAAAAATATTTTGGTAAATGTGTACAGGGGCGAAAAGGATTCTTTGTTTAATTACCAGTTTCTCATTGATGCATTTGCGGTACCCAAACCGAAAACACCAATTATTAAAGATACTGCGCCGTTACAATTAAGTTTAGAAAGGTTATTGTTCGACCATGTGGCTTTTAGATTCAAAGATAAAAATGGAGGAACAGATTTTTATGCCGCCATAAAAAACCTGGATGCTACCTTAAATAAATTTCAGCCCGACAGGGTAAATTTTGGAATAAAAGATTTTGATGCATCAGGTATAGATTTCTTTATGAGTATCTATAAAGAGAAAGTAGTAAAACCTTACCTTCCTGTACCCGCTGATAAAATTAACGACCCGGGCTATGGGTTGAATTTAACTGCTTCAGCTCTTAATATCAGGGACGCAAACGTTACCATCGAAAATAAGGTCACGGGTATGTACTATGCCAATAAAGTAACACACCTGGCATTAGGCAAAGCCCTGTTCAATCTATCTGAATCGATCGGTACAGCGGATGAACTGCTTTTAGACAGTTCCTTTGTGCAATATATTAATCCAAAACAAACAGTAAACACAGAGGCCAAGGCATTGCCGGGAGATGTTACCCCCATGCCCTGGAAGCTTGCTGCCAAAAAACTTTCACTGCATAATAACCAGGTTAAGTTTGATGATAATAATGCACCCAAAACCGGTGGGTTTGATTTTGGACATTTCGATGCAAAGGGACTTGGTGCAGACATATCTTCATTTACTTATGCTGTAAATAAAACCGAAGGCCTGGTAAAGCAACTCACATTTAAAGATATCAGTGGCTTTGAATTGGATACCACGCATGTGAATTTCCTGATGACAGATACGATCTTTTCTGCAAAAGAATTGTATGTAAAAACGCCGAATAGCCTTTTGCAGAATTTTATAGAACTCAAATATGATAGCCCTGCCGGAATTAAAACCAATCCACGTAATAGTTTAATAGCTGCACTATTCAGAAATTCAACCATTGCTTTTAATGACCTGTACCTGCTGGCTCCTTTTTTAAAAAGAACGTTTCCACCGGCCCAGTTTGCAAACAACCATGTCTTCTTTAATACTGAGTTGCGTGGAAATCTTGCACAGTTGTATTTACCACACCTGCAGTTGGTCGGGTTGTCAGGTTCCAGTTTAAGTGCACATGGCACTTTGTATAATCTTACTGACGCAAACAAATTTTATTACGATCTCTACATTGAACAAAGCACTTTTAAAAAATCAGATATTTTAAAATTTATTCCCCTGGAAAGTCAGCAATCGCTGGTAAACCTGCCGGATATAATACATGTGCAGGGCCGTGTTACGGGCAATAAGAATGATCTCGTTTCAGACATCATCGCAACAGGACAAGGAATGGCTTTTAACGGTAAGTTTACTTTAAAGAATATTTCCAACCCTGCCCTCCTGAAATTTGATTTTGTGCTTAGGGAGGGTAGTTTTGACAGGGATTTTATCATGGGGATGATACCACCGGGAACATTGCCGCCGGAGATCAGACTTCCTCAAAAAAATTATATTAAAGGAACCATAAAAGGAAATGTGAACGACCTGGTGATGGACCTTACATTAGGCGGCAGCTATGGGCTTGCAACCGTGAAGGGTTTTATTAAGAATGCAAAAGATCCGGAGAGAGCCACTTATGACCTTTACATAACTACCAATAATTATGACATAGGCAAACTGATCAGCCAGGACAGTATACTGGGAAAGATCACGGGTACATTCATAGCTAAAGGAACGGGCTTTAATTATAAGACCATGAGATCGGATATTACAGCATCCGTAAAACAATTGCAATACAATAAATATAATTACCGCAATGCAGAGCTAACTGCAAAATTCAATGCAGGTATTATAGATAGTAAAGGATCCATCAACGACCCCAACCTGAAATTACAATATGACCTCAAAACAAATGTGCAAAGCCAATACCCTTCAATAAATGGTTTTGTAAATGTGGATACTGCAAAGCTTCAACAACTTCATTTTTATAAGGATACTTTAAATTTTTCTTTGTATGCTAATATCCAGGCCAATAGCCTCCAGCCCCGTAACCTGGATATAAATACAGTGATCGATTCTGTACGAATGCAGCTGGGTAAAGACTTTTACCTGCTTGATAGTATTTCGCTGATCGCATCATCGGCCGGGGGCAGGGACAGTGTAAATTTTTATGCACCTTTCGCCAGCCTGCAGGCAAATGGTGCCTTTGATTATGACAAGATAGGCAATGCTGTTGTTCAGTATGTGAATCACTATTATAAGATCTCAGATTCAGTATCAGCAAAGAATATTCGGGATCAGCAGATTGTATTTAAAGGACTTATCAAAAATCATCCTTTGGTCACAGCCATCGTTCCCGGCCTGAAAACGTACGAGGATATAAGTTTCAAAGGAAACTTTACTTCAGCCGATACAGACAGCGCATTGAACCTGGTGATGTCTGTTCCGTACCTGGCTTATGATACATATGCTTTGCGTAATGGTAATATTAATATTGCATCTAAAAATGAGCGCATAAATTATGATATCAAATTTGATACATTGAATTATGCAGGTACCACTTTTTATGGTACTGTATTAGATGGCAGCGCCGCAAAGGACAGCATTTTATTTAATGTGATAACACAGGACAATAAAGCCAAAGATTGGTTTGGATTGAAAGCGTCTTTGTATGCAAAAGACAAAACCTATTCCTTCAGCCTGAAAGACAGCCTGCTGCTTAATTATGAAAGATGGGAAGTTGCCGGCGATAATTACATAAAATATTCACCGGAAGGATTGATCATTCATGATTTCTTAATAACCAGCGATACCTCGAGGATCTTTATCAACAGCCGGCAGGAAATTGCAAACAGTACCATCGATGTACTTATCAATAATTTCAATTTAAAAAGTGTCAGCTCCGTGCTGAACAATGATACGGTTCTTGTTGCGGGTATCATGGATGCAAACCTTGAAGTGAATGATCTTAATAAAACAATACCAGCATTTACCGGTAACCTTACAATAGCTGATCTCACCATCATGCAGCAACTTGTAGGAAATGTAAAGGCTCATGCTGAAAAACAATCAGAAGATAATATTTCTGCTAATCTATCAATAACCGGCAACGGCAATGACATTACAGCAAAAGGGAATTATTATTTGAATAATAAAGAACAGCAATTTGATGCATCGGCTGATATTAAAAAACTGAGCATGGCTACCCTGCAGGGCTTTACAAACGGGGCCATAAAAAATGCAACGGGCAATGTGTATGGCGATCTTAGCATGAATGGAAAATTTTCTGATCCCAGGTGGAAAGGCGTTTTGAATTTTGATACCACCAGGTTTACGGTCACCCAATTGGGAACAGCATTCAGGATCGACAAACAAAAAATAACCTTAGACTATCCCGCCATAACACTGAACAATTTTATCATTCATGATTCACTTGATCACGAAATGAAAATTGATGGTATTATTGCTGCCAATCAAACAAAAAGTTTTGACCTTGACCTGGATATTAACGCAACTGATTTTATTTTGTTGAACGCACCCAAAGCCATCAACAGCGAGTTCTATGGATTTGCTGCCGTGGATGCCTATATTTCAATTACGGGCAATACTGTTTCGCCGAATATAGCAGGAGATATTACCGTAAGAGATAAAAGCAATATTACTATAATAATCCCCGAAAGGAGTTATGGTAAAGATGAAGGAAGGACCATTGTACGGTTCATAGACAGGGATACTTTCAATATCAATCCACCGGTAATACCTTTTGTGGAAGAGAAAGAACCCCGGTCAAATTTTGCACAGTTCCTTAATTACAACCTCAATATTGAAGTAAAGAAAGAAGCCACCTTAACCATTGTGATCGACCCGGTAACAGGCGATGAAATAAAAGTGCAGGGCGATGCCCAGCTCAATGCCGGCCTTGATCCCGGGGGAAATCTGATCCTGGCGGGAAATTACGAGCTCGATAAGGGGTACTACATCTTTAATTACCAGTTCCTGCAGCGTAAATTTATTTTGGAAAGGGGTAGCACCATTTTATTTGCCGGCGAACCGATGAAGGCCATGATGAATATCACCGCATCTTATACGGTGAATACATCCGCCAGGGACCTGCTGGAAAATGAAGTGGGAGCAGTGGATTCCCACCTTGCTAATTCCTTCAACCAAAAAGTTCCATTCAAAGTAATGCTTTATATAACAGGTGTACTTAGTAAGCCAACCATCAAATTTGATATACTGTTACCGGATGATAATGTGGTGATGAGCAATGACCTGAGAACAACCATTGAAAATAAGCTTGCGCAGATAAGGGGAGATGAAGCGGCAACCAATAAACAGGTCTTTTCTTTACTGTTACTGAACCGCTTTGTTGGTGAACAAAGCAGTGATTTCTTTAAGGGCAACGGTAATGATTTTAATGATCTTGCCCGACAGAGTGTAAGCCGCTTTTTATCAGGAGCATTAAATGAGATAGCTGCAAACTTATTGAAAGGTGTAGATATAGATATTAACCTGAACAGCTACCGTGATTACAATGATGCCGGAAGTACACAACGTACCGATCTGAATGTGGCATTAAGTAAAAGTTTTTTAGACGACAGGTTAATCGTAAGTATCGGCAAGAATTTTGGCCTGGAAGGACAGAATGCCGCTTCAAAATCAAACAGCAGTTTTATACCGGATATCACCATTGGATATAAACTCACAAAAGATGGAAGGTATTTATTGAAGGCCTATCGTAAGAACCAGTTTGAAGTTGTGCTGGATGGTTACGTGGTAGAAACAGGACTGGGATTTGTGGTAACGATGGATTATGAAAAATTCAATGAACTGTTCAGGAGAAATAAAAAATAACTTCACCCTCCCTCTCCATCCTTCGACAGGCTCAGGAGAGAGGGTGTTGCGGAGAATAAAGCGAATATGAAAGGGAAATATTTTATAGGATTGGTTTTATTATTGGCTGCATCTTCCTGCAGTGTAAGGCGTTTTTTGCCCCCGG
>JBDSXS010000161.1:0-12855 GCA_039926045.1 Ferruginibacter sp. | reverse complement strand
CCAGGAATTTTTTGATCATGAGAGAATATGGCAGACATATTCAGAAGATGGTTGAATACCTGCTGAGTATTGAAGATAAAGAAGAAAGACAGCGTAATGCTTATGCTGTAATTGAATTGATGGGATTCTTAAACCCACATTTAAAAAATGTTGAGGATTTTCGCCATAAATTATGGGATCACCTTTTCCTGATCAGTGATTTTACACTGGATGTAGAAAGCCCATATCCCATTCCTACCCGTGAAACTTTAAAGGCCAAGCCTGAGCGTTTGCGTTATCCAAAAAGATATCCCAAATTCAATCACCTTGGAAAAAATATTGAAGTGGTAATTGATAAAGCACTGAAGGAAGAGAACCCTGAAAAGAAACAAGGGTTTGCCAATGCCGTGGCTTATTACATGAAACTTACTTACAGCAACTGGCATAAAGAACTGGTGCATGATGATAATATTCAGACAGAATTATCAAGCATGACAAACGGTGAGCTGGAATTTAATAACCGGCCGTTTGTTAAGCACCGCGTTGATATCCGTGATGACAGTAATGATTATGGAAAACGCCCTGCAGGTGGTTACCGCAAGAATTTCAGCAGTGGTGGAAGGGATAACAGGAATGCAGGTGGCAGGGACAACAGGAATGCAGGTGGCGGAAGGGATAACAGGGGTGGTAACCGGCCCGGTAATAATGATAACAGGAGCGGCGGCAACGACAACAGGGGTGGTAACAATGACAACAGGAACAATAACCGTAATTTTAAAAAGAGGTATTAATAATTACACGAATTAAAACCTAATTACACTAATTAAGAAATACCTGATCCCAAAAATCAGGTTTTTTTATTTTAGCCTGAGATAATTCGTGTAATTCGTGTAATTCGTGTAATAAAAAAAATATGCAATCATTTGAAGTAAGAGGCGGAAAAAAACTTTCGGGAGAGATAACACCACAGGGAGCCAAAAATGAGGCCCTGCAGATCATTTCGGCTGTATTATTAAGTGCCGAAAAAATTACGGTGACTAATATTCCGGATATCGTGGATGTAAATCTCCTGATCGAATTACTTGGCGAAATGAAAGTGAAGATCGACAGGCAAAGTCGCGATACCTGTATCTTCCAGGCCGATGATGTGGATGTTGATTACCTGCACAGTGAAGACTATCACAAAAAGAGTGGCAAATTGCGGGGTTCTGTGATGCTTGCCGGTCCGCTGCTTGCACGTTTCAAAAAAGCTTATATACCCAAACCCGGTGGTGATAAGATCGGGAGAAGAAGACTGGATACCCATATCATGGGATTTGAAAAATTGGGTGCAAAATTCTCTTACAATAGTGATGACGGTTTCTTTCATCTGGAATCAGGGGGACTTAAAGGAGCCAACATCTTACTTGACGAGCCCAGTGTAACCGGCACTGCCAATATTTTAATGGCTGCTTCCATGGCCGTTGGTACCACTACCATTTATAATGCTGCCTGCGAACCTTATATACAACAGCTTTGTAAAATGCTTAACCGCATGGGTGCAAAGATCGGCGGCATTGGCAGTAATATGTTAACCATAACCGGTGTTGAAGCCCTGGGCGGAACAGAACACCGCATGTTGCCTGATATGATCGAAGTAGGTTCATTTATTGGCCTTGCGGCAATGACCCAAAGTAATATCGTCATCAAAAATGCAGGTCTCGCACACCTGGGCGTTATCCCCGAAAGATTTCAACAGCTGGGTATTCTGCTAAATTTTGTTGGCGATGATATTCATATTCCTGCACAGAAAATGTATGAGATACAAAAATATATGGATGGCGGTGTATTAACGGTGTACGATCATCCCTGGCCCGGCTTTACCCCCGACCTGTTGAGTATCGTTCTGGTTACAGCCATCCAGGCAAAGGGCAGCGTACTTATTCATCAGAAAATGTTTGAAAGCCGTTTGTTCTTTGTAGATAAATTGATAGATATGGGCGCACAAATTATTTTGTGTGATCCTCACCGTGCGGTGGTTATTGGGCTGCAAAGAGAACAACAGTTGCGTGGCATAACCATGAGCAGTCCTGATATACGTGCCGGTGTGGCTTTGCTGATCGCAGCATTAAGTGCACAGGGAAAAAGCACGATACAGAATATTGAACAGATAGACAGGGGTTACCAGAACATTGATATACGTTTACAAAATTTGGGCGCCGACATAAAAAGGATCAATTAATTTTTACGAATGAAAAAATTGATCTGCATATTGCTTGTTTTTACCAGCCTCGTATTTTTCAACTCCTGTCGTAATAAAACGGTTGTGCTGCTTACAAAAAAATGGGATTGCGTGCAGGTAGATAATATTGTACCTCCCGATACAAAGTACCTTTCATCAAAAGATTCCGCAGATACAGAACAGCTTAGATCAATGCTGCAATCCATCAGCTGGACCTTTAAAGACAGGATGAAATATGAATGTTCTATAAACGGAAGGGTTATGGTACAGGGTAAATACGAATTACAGGAGCATGATAAGATCATGGTTTGTACACCTGAATCAAGGAACAGTGTAAACAGGTATGTTATCAGGTCATTAACCGAAAATGAACTCATATTAAGCGGCAGTGCAGAAAATGCAAGTTTGGTTTTGCATTTTAAACCCAATTAGTAAAATGAAAATTAAATAGTTTCTTTGCAGATGAATACGATTCACCAAAAAATATTAATTATTACTGCACCATCAGGAGCTGGTAAAACATCCATTACACGACATCTTATGAAAGCTTTTCCGGTTTTGGAATTTTCAGTATCTGCAGCCACACGAAATCCAAGGGGTACGGAAAAGGATGGAGTAGATTATTATTTTACAGATATAGAAGATTTTAAGGAAAAGATTAAAAACAAAGAATTCGCCGAATGGGAAATGGTATATGAAGGAAAATATTATGGCACTTTAAAATCAGAACTGAAAAGGATTTGGGCCCTTAATAAGATTCCTGTGTTGGATATAGATGTAAAAGGCGCTATACACATTCAACAACAATATCCTGAAAATACCCTCAGCCTTTTTATAGAGCCTCCCTCAGTTGAAGAATTACAGAAAAGACTGGAAAGCCGTGGTACGGAAACTGCCGAATCACTGGCTGCCAGGGTCAACAAAGCAGCTTATGAACTTTCATTTAAGGAACAGTTCAACAGGCAGATCACCAATGATGACCTGCAGCGTGCCTGCAGCGATGCAGAGAAGATAGTGCACGAGTTCCTTGGATCCTAGATACTGGATACTGGATACTGGATACTGGATACTGGATACTGGATGCTGGATGCTGGATGCTGGATGGAGTTCAAATAAGAAAGAGACTTTAAATATGCAGGTATAAACCAGTATCCTGTATCTAGTATCAATTTCTTCTCTTTCTTTCTTATTTTTATACTATGGATTGGATAGCCCTTATTGCCATTATTGCTTCTCTTGCGCTGATAGGTTTTTTTGCAGGTATAGAAATTGCTTTTATATCTGCCAATAAACTATCCATTGAATTAAACCGCAAGCAGGGTACCAAAAGCGGGAAGGTCTGGGGATATTATGCCGACCGCCCGGCCCGTTTTATCGGCACCACCCTGGTAGGTATTAACCTCGTTTTTGTTGTGTATGGTTTGTTGGTGGTTGATATGCTGTTTCCCATCTGGCATTGGATAGAAAAACAACTCCCCGCTACCCTCACTGAATCTGTAAAATATATCAAGCTGCTGGTTGAAACGATTTTGTCCACTTTGATCGTATTGTTTGTGGAATTTTTTTCAAAAGCTTTATTCAGGGCCAGGAACAGCAGCATACTCAGTTCAAACATCATCAGCAGTATTGTTCAGTTCTTTTACTGGATGTTCTCTTCCATCGGAATTTATCTGGTAGATATCGCCGAGTGGATACTGAAAAGGCTGCTGGATGTAAAGATCCATAATAAAAAAACCATGTTCAGCAAAGTAGACCTTGAACATTTCATACACCAGACCAAAAATCACGAGGAGGAAGATAGTAGTGAGTTGAATAAAGAATTGTTTGAAAATGCGCTATCGCTTAGTGAAACAAAGTTGAGGGAATGCCTGATACCAAGAAGAGAGATCGAAGGCGTGAACAGCAATATGTCCATTGACGAAGTAAAAGCAAAATTCATTGAAACATCTTTGAGCAAACTGGTTGTGTACGACGAAAACATTGACAACATTACAGGTTATGTACACCAGCTCGACCTGTTCAAACAGCCAGCCGCTGTTAAAGATATTTTATTACCTATACCTACCGTACCGGAAAGTATGAGTGCCACCGACCTGATGAACAAGTTCACTAAAGAAAGAAAGTCCATAGCCTGGGTCATTGATGAATTTGGCGGTACCGCAGGTATTGTTACCATGGAAGACCTGTTGGAAGAGATCTTTGGAGAAATTAAAGATGAATATGATACCGACGAATTTGTTGACAGGCAATTAGCTGCCAACGAATATATTTTCGGTGGGCGGATGGAACTGGACCTGATAACAGAAAAATACAAACTTGTTTTTCCGGATGATGAAGAAACTGAAACCCTGTCGGGTTATATCATTAAGAACCATGAGCAAATTCCAAAATTAAAAGACCATATCATTATTGGCAATTACGAGATCGATATTTTAAGCGTTAGCGACACCCGGATAGAGATGGTAAAATTGAAAGTGCTTAAATAAAACAACTGTTAGCTATTAGCTGTTAGCAGAACAAGAGTCTGCTCAAAAAATAAACCTACTAATGGCTAATAGCTAAAAGCTAATAGCTTTTCATACATGATCATTGCTTTTAACACCAGGTTGAGAAAAGAAGGGCAGCCGGCAGGTTATGAAAATTTTATGTTTGAACTCCTTGACCAGGTAACCAAAAAGTACCCCCAGCATCAATTCCTGTATATTTTTGATAAAGCCTTTGACGAAGACCGCAGCTTTGCAAAGAACGTTCTACCTATTGTTGCAGGTCCCGAAACAAAAACCAACCTGCGTTTGCAATATTGGTTCAATTATAAGATACCGGCCATATTACGCAAACACAAAGCCGACGTTTTTATTAGTATGGACGGCATTTGCTCCATGCGCACAAAAAAACCGCAGTGCCTGCTGATAAGCGATCTTGGTTTTTTACATCATCTTCAATCCAATAAAAAAAGCAATGTATCTTTTTATAAAAAACATACCGCTGGCTTTTTGGGCATGGCAAAAAGCATTTCAACGGTTTCAAATCATGCCAGGTTGGTAATTGCAGATCAGTATAAAATAAATGCAGCAACCATTGAAGTGATCAGGCCCGTCATTGACGACATCTTTAAACCTATTGACTGGGAAGAAAAAGAGAACATCAAAGAAAAATATACCGAAGGCAAGGCGTATTTTTTATTTAGTGGTGATATTGATCAGCGCAGCAACCTGATCAACCTGTTAAAAGCTTTTTCGTTCTTTAAAAAAAGACAGAAAAGCAATATGTTGCTGCTGGTTGCCGGCAAGGCTGATGAATCTTTTAAAAAAGAATTGAAGACCTATAAATACAGGAATGAAGTGATGTTATTGGAAGACCTGACCAAAGAAACCCTTGCAAAGATCACTGCGGCAGCTTATGCAATGCTGTACCCTGTTTTATATAACGACCTTGCCCTGCCTGCTTTACAGGCCATGCAATGTGCTGTGCCGATTGTTACATCCAATACTGGGGCGCTTCCTTCTATTTGTGCAGATACCGCATTATATGCCCACCCCAATAGTTTTACAGATATTGCCGAAAATATGATGCTTGTTTTTAAAGACGAGCATAAAGCTGCGGCACTTGTACAGGCCGGAAAAACCCTGCTATCGCAATACCAATGGGATAGATCGGCTGATCTGCTGATGAAGTGCATTCTAAAAGCTGTTGATAATTAATTTCAGTTAATTTTGCAGCTCACAAAGAAAACAAACCCCCGTTAATTAACGGGGCAAATATTATGATTCAATCAACAATAAAAATTGACGTACTGCTCGATCCAAACAAAGTACCCGAGCAAATAAACTGGATCGCCAGCGACAGTACGGCCAATATGGTACAAAAAGCCAAAGCCATGAGTGTTGCTTTTTGGGATGGTACCGACAAAACTGCCATGCGTATCGACCTTTGGACAAAGGATATGATGGTAGATGAAATGGCCGACTTTTATTACCAGATGCTGATGAGTATGGCCGATACTTTTAAAAGAGCTACCCAGCAGCAGGAAATGAGTGATGATATGAAAGCTTTTGCAAAGCAGTTTTTTGATAAGTTCAGGGCAATACAGTTGAAGGAGCAAAAATAGCCTTTAGCTTTTAGCAGATAGCTATTAGCAGAGTTCAAAAACTAATGGCTAATAGCTAATGGCTAACAGCTTTTTATAAATCAATAAATTTAAAACCCTTACCATGAGTTTAGAACAACAAATAATGTCCGAAATGAAAGACGCCATGAAAGCTAAGAACGAAGGAGTTTTGCGTGCCTTACGTGCCATCAAGGCTGAGATCATTAAAGCAAAGACCGAACCTGGCGCTGGCGGGGAAATTGATGAAGCTACCGAACAGAAATTTTTACAGAAGATGATGAAACAACGCAGGGATTCGCTGGATATCTTTGAAAAGCAGGGCCGTGAAGACCTGGCTTCAAAAGAAAAAGAAGAGATGGCTGTTATAGAAAAATTTCTGCCCAAACAATTAGACGAAGCAGAACTGAAAGAGATCGTAAAAAATATAATTGCTGAAACGGGTGCCTCCACCCCTGCTGATATGGGCAAGGTAATGGGCGTTGCCAGCAAGCAGTTGGCCGGCAAAGCTGATGGCAAAATGATCAGTGGTATTGTGAAGGACCTACTGGCCGGTTAAGGCCTGTTTTTTAATTAGTAGCAATAAGACAAGGAATTAGGTATTGGGATTTAGGAATTAGGTTTGGAATATAACAGATTGCTTCTAATTAAAGGGTTCCCCTAATTCCTAATTACAAATTACCAATTCCTCCACAAATGCTGATAGATTTCGCTTTTGCTGCACTTATCATTTTAGCCATTTTTAAAGGTTATCAGAAAGGTTTGATCATTGCAGTCTTTTCCATTATTGGTTTTATTATTGGCCTGGCGGCGGCATTAAAACTTTCGGCAGTTGTAGCAGCATATTTAAAAGACAGTGTAAGTGTTTCGGCCAAATGGCTACCCTTTATCGCATTTGCCCTGGTATTTTTTGCAGTGGTCATCCTGGTGAGGCTGGGAGGTAAACTGATCGAAAAAGCATTCCAGGTTGTAATGCTGGGCTGGCTTAACCGCATCGGGGGTATCCTGTTGTATGCTGCACTCTACATCATCATTTTAAGTATTTTTATTTTTTACGCCGAAAAGCTACACCTATTGCAGCCAACAGCTATTGAATCTTCGCAAACCTATAATTTTATACAGCCCTGGGGCCCTAAAGTGATGGACAGTTTTGGCAGGCTAATACCTGCATTTAAAGATATGTTTACTGAGTTGGGGGATTTTTTTAATTCGTTATCAAACAAAATGCCGCATTAATTTCAGCCATTATCTTATTTAACGTAATTTAGCCCTATCAGCAATTTCATAACTTAAAGATTGAGATAGCGGTTTATATTAAACAATTTGCATTTAAGGATGAGTTACGAAATAAAACTAGACGGGAAATTTAAATTTATTGAAGAAGGCGAAGGTGAGCCGCTGTTATTATTGCATGGCTTATTTGGTGCCCTTAGCAATTTTCAGTTTCTCATCGGGCATTTTAGTAAAACGAATAAGGTGATCGTACCCATTTTGCCTTTGCTCGAACTCGACCTGCTGCACACTTCCGTGGGCGGTTTACAAAAATTTGTTCATCGTTTTATTGAACACCGCAATTATAACAATATTCATTTGCTGGGTAATTCACTTGGCGGTCATGTGGCGCTGGTACATGTTTTAAAAAATCCTGAGCGTATCAGATCGATCATTTTAACCGGCAGTTCGGGCTTATTTGAGAACGGCATGGGCGATACCTATCCCAAAAGGGGTGATAAGGATTATATCCGAAAAAAAACAGAGCTTACTTTTTACGATCCGGCCATGGCCACCGAAGAACTGGTGAACGAGGTCTTCGAGATCACCAATAACCGGATGAAAGTGATAAAGATCATTGCATTGGCAAAAAGTGCCATACGCAATAACCTGGGCGAAGAGCTGAATCAGATAAAACAACCGGCCTGCCTCATCTGGGGAAATAACGACACCATTACCCCGCCGTTTGTTGCCAAAGAATTTCACCGGCTGATGCCAACCAGCGAGTTACATTTTGTTGATAAATGCGGCCATGCTCCTATGATGGAAGTTCCGGAAGAGTTTAACAGGTTGCTGGATGCGTTCTTATCAAAATTAAAAACGCCTGCTGCAACAGTTTAGTCATAATTCTTGTCATACTTGTAGTGCTTGGCATTAATACATGTTTTTCTTATTATTAAATACATTGTTAATTGAGTGAAGCTGCATAATTTTAAATATCAACTTTACGTTCTTATCATTAGCTGTTACTAACCTAAACCAGTTATATGTTAACCATCGAACTTATCAATAACAATATCCCCCGGCTCCGGTTAAAAGATTCCGTAAGTAAGGCTTTGCGGCTTATCAGCGACTTCAGGGTAACGCACCTGCCGGTTGTTAAGGATGATAAATTTCTTGGCCTCATCAGCGAAGATGATCTGCTGGACCAGGAAACCCCCAAAATGCCCATAGAATTCATGCAGGAATTCTTTATCCAGGCAGCTGTACATGATAACGAACATTTTTTAAAAGCAGTTTCCTGCAGCAACCAGATCGAAAGCACGGTTGTTCCGGTCATCAACGAAGAGAATGAACTGATGGGCGTTATCACTACCAATGACCTGTTAAAGACCCTTGGCAATTTTGCCGGCACCAACGAAATTGGCGGCATCATCGTGTTGGAAATGGAGCGCAGCCAGTTTGCCATTTCAGAAATAAGCCGGCTGGTGGAAAGTAATGAAGCAACTATTCTTCATTTAAATACAACAGTACACGCCGAAACAGGAATGCTTACGGTTACGCTGCATATCAATAAAAAAGAAATTTCGGCGATCGTGTCCACCTTCGAAAGATATGAGTATGATGTTATTTATTATTTTGGTAACGAGAATTTTGAAAATGAGATCCACAGTAACTATCGCCACCTGATGAATTACCTGGATATTTAAAAGTATTTTCTCCCCCGTTGTTTTAAGTTGCCGTATGTAAAGCAAGCCGTTTAATTAATGCATGAGTTGAAAAAAATAATCTGCTGCTGTATCATCATACTATTCCCGGGGTTATCCTATGCACAAAAATCAACTTCGCCTGATGTTATATTAAAGGATACTGCATTACTTTCTGCCAATGTAACAAACAAAGTATGCATTAAAGACCTCGTTGTTACCGGAACAAAAAAAACCAAGATCTATATTGTTTACCGTGAAATTCATTTTAAAAAAGGAGATTCGCTTTTAATTGCTGATCTACAGAAAGAGCTGGAACAGGCACGCTTCCAGGTGTATAACACCACCCTTTTTAATGAAGTAAGGTTTGAGCTGGTTGCACTTGATGCCGTTAATGTCAGCATCCGGGTTCAGGTACTTGAGCGCTGGTACTTATATCCTGTCCCGCAGTTTAAATGGGTTGACCGTAATTTTAATGAATGGTACAAGACTTACAAGGCAAGTTTGGACCGTGTTAATTACGGAATAAAATTTGTTCATTATAACCTGAGTGGCCGAAGAGATCAATTGCGTATCTATTTTATCAACGGTTATTCAAGAAATATTTCTTTCAGTTATACAGCACCCTACAGCAATAAAAAGCTTACCGAAGGCTTTACCATTGGGGCCGGTTATTTACAAAAACGGGAACTGGCTATTAGAACAAATAAAAATGATTCCCTGTTATTTTACCCTTCAGACTCGGCAACAAAAGCAAAGGCCGATTTTGTTTACAAAAGCTGGTATATAAATGCGGGCTATACGATCCGCCGCGGCTTTTTTAAAAAACATATTTTCTCGGCAAGCTTCACGCAAATTAAGATACCCGATGCCGTACTGGATCCAATGAATAACCCAAACTATTTTAAAGACCGGGTTAGTTCAAAAGGAATGATTGACCTCATTTATACGTTGCAATATGCCAACGTCAATAACACATCTTACCCATTAACCGGAAAAACCTGGTTTGTTTCGTTACAGAAAAGAGGGTTGGGCTTTACAGGCGGTATCAACATGCTGCAACTCGAAGCCGGTTTAAATAAATATATAGATATTGGCAAGAACTGGTACAGCAGCATCCAGCTAAACGGGAAAATAAAACTACCTTTTGACCAGGCGTATATAAACCAACGCGGATTTGGTTATGGCGATATTTATTTGCGTGGACTGGAATATTATGTGATAGATGCTGTTGCAACTGCGCTGGTTAAATCAACCATCAAGAAAAAGCTGGTAGCCTTTAATATCCCTTTCCGGTTATTCCCCAATGTATTTACAAAGATCCCGGTTGCCATTTTTGCAAAATCATTTGCCGATGTTGGATATGCTTATACCAAAAAGAAATACGATACTTACCTCAATAACCGCTTATTATATTCCGGCGGGTTTGGTATAGATATTCTTACCTTGTATGATATAAACCTGCGGTTTGAATACAGTTTTAACCAATTAAGAGAAAACGGTTTATTTTTACACAATCAATCAGGCTTTTAATTATTAATATAACATCGAAAATTCCCCTTTAGGGGATAGGGGCATGAAAATAGCAATCTATAGCAGGGGCATCGAAAATAACCAGCACCAGGACATCATACAATTGCTTGACAAGCTGGCAGTGAGTGGCGTAGAACTTGTTTTTTACCAGGATTTCTTTAACCAGTTCTATTCAGCCATTGATGCAAATGCAAAATATTCCACCTTCAATTCTTCCAAAGACCTGGATAAGAATATTGATTTTATTATCAGTCTTGGCGGTGATGGCACTTTGCTGGATACGGTTACCCTGGTAAAAGACAGTGGCATCCCCGTTGCCGGTATCAATTATGGACGGCTTGGTTTTTTAGCAAATATTGGTAAGGAAGACCTGGCTATGGCTGTTGAAGCATTAGTAAACAGAACCTATGTTTTAGATAAAAGAACGTTGATACATTTAGACTCCGACAGTCCTTTGTTTGGTGATACACCTTATGGCCTGAATGAATTTACCCTGCACAAAAAAGACTCATCGCCCATGATCAAAATTCACACATACCTAAATGGTGAATTTTTAAATACCTATTGGGCTGATGGATTGATCGTATCTACTCCCACCGGCTCAACCGGCTATTCATTAAGTTGCAATGGCCCGGTGGTTTTTCCTGATAGCGGAAGTTTTGTAATTACACCCGTATCACCGCATAATCTTAATATCCGTCCCATTGTAGTGCCCGATAATAATATCATTTCTTTTGAAGTGGAAGGAAGAACGGATGGTTTTTTATGCACATTAGACAGCCGCAGGGAAATTGTTACAAAAGATATTCAACTGGCCGTTAGAAAAGAAAAATTTGCCTTTAATCTCATCCGCCTGAATGAAAATAATTTTTTACAAACGCTAAGAAATAAGTTGAGCTGGGGCTTGGATAAAAGGAATTAATTTTAGATTCTTCGATAGTCAGCCTTAATTATTTTATTTTTTTGCAAATAATAGCATAAATACAAACATTAGCTGCACTACCGATAAAAGTCAATGTAAAAAAAATGAAAATTCTGTTTCTTATCCTGACTTTTCAATTAGCAAATTTCATTAGCACGGCTCAAATTGCAACAATAGAATTGGATGGATATCGCCGAGAATTTTATATTGGATTAAAGAACTATCTATTTGCTTCAGTAGAAAATTGCCCTTGTAAACTCGTCAAAATAACTGCGTCTCGAGGTAAGATTACAGGAGATAGCTGTCTATTTGTATATGAGACTGATACTGCTAGCCACTTTATTAAGGGAGAATATGATTATCCCAAAGAACTTCCACACACAGAATTAAAAATTTATAGAAAAGTTGGACGCAAATCCATTTTAGTGCGAAATGCATTTTATCAATTAAAATTTGTGCCAGACCCTGTCGCTTTGTTGGGCGGTCATGGAAATGGTGATACCGTCACTGCTGTTCAGGAGTTTCATTCAAGCAATTTTATGGTATTAAGATCTGAAGTCAGGGCAATTCTTCCTATGGATGTTCGTTTTCGAGTTCAAAATTTCAAAGTTTCAATTATAAGAGGCGATAGTACATTATTGAATAATTTTGTAAACACTGGAAACTGGTTCAGTAACGAATTAATTACAGAGTTTAGAAAATTAAAATTTGGAGATCATGTCAAATTCTATGACATATTTACAAAAGGATCAGATGGAACGTATCGCCTTATTGCTCCAATTACTTTAATTCTTAATGATAGGTTTAAAAGGGGCAGCAGCTAGCATTGCCAGCATGGCGACCGGGCAAGCATACTTTTGCCGCTGCAGGTAATTGCATTGCCGTCTGGGCTTCGACCAACGGCGAATCAGGAGATAACAAATGCCTTGATTTTTTTTTTACTTTTTTGCCAAAATATTGTTTTCGTTTTCTAACTTACATCACAGCTGGGGCGGGCGACCTACAAATTCCCGTACTTCGCCCCGGACGTTAGCGGAAATCCATTAAAAAAATCTCCTAAAATGAACACGAAAAATGAATTTCTAACTGTATTAACCTTCTTCATTTTATCTGCGAATCTGGTATCCGGACAAGAAAAAATAGTTACCTACAGATTTGAATCAAATCCAATAATAAA
>JBDSXS010000160.1:0-22732 GCA_039926045.1 Ferruginibacter sp. | reverse complement strand
CGGCGTATTCTTTTATTTTTTCAGGGTCAACATCTCTCATGGTTCCCTGGCCCTTTCCTTTTTTGCCGATCAATTCCTCGATGTGAACAGGTTCGTAACCTAAAAATTTTTCACTCAATGCATCCATTCCGTTTTTGCCATCCGGCTCAATTACATAATGGGCAAGCATGCTGTCAAAAGTATTTCCCGCAATTTCAATTCCCTGCCATTTCAATATCAGCATGTCGTATTTGATATTGTGGCCAATCCAGGTTTTGGATGCATCCCTGAAAAGCGACTCAAAAAAATGCAGCCTCCTCAGCGTTTCCTGCTGATCAGCCGGGCAAAATACATAAAACCCTTCGCCGGGTTTAACAGAAAAACTCATGCCCACTATTTCAGCCGCATTGGCATCAATGCCGGTTGTTTCGGTATCAAAACAAATTTCATCAAAGCCGGATAAATATTTAGCCAATTCTTTTATTTCAGCATCAGTTTGTACCAGGGAATAGTCGTGCGGTGTGTTGTTGATATTAGCCCCCCCACCCCCCAAGGGGGGATTTTCAGAGTCTGATGATTCAAATATTTTTTCTTCTTTTTCAGAGGGAGATATGATGTTTCCAAAAAGATCCATCTGTTGATTTTGTTTCGGACTCTTTAAATTTGCAGAGTCCAAACTCCCCCCTTGGGGGGCCGGTGGGGCTCCTAATATTCGTTCCCCCAGCGTTTTAAATTCCAGCTCTTCAAAAATTTCTTTTAAAGCCGGCTTATTCATTTCTTTAATTAAAAAATTCTCTTCATGAAATTCAACCGGTACGTTCAGGATGATGGTAGCCAATTTTTTACTCATCACAGCCGCTTCTTTTCCGGCACGTATCTTTTCACCCAATGCGCCTTTTATATTGTCTGCATTCTCAAGTATCTTTTCCAGCGATCCATATTCTTTTAATAATTTCGAAGCCGTTTTCTCACCCACACCTTTTATACCCGGGATATTGTCCACAGCATCGCCCATTAACCCCAACATATCAATTACCTGGTCTACATTGGCGATATCCCATTTTGCACAAACTTCCTTTGGCCCCAGTATTTCAAAGTTTCCACCCTGGTAAGGTGGCTTATAGATCTTTATATTCTCAGAAACCAGCTGACCGTAATCCTTATCGGGCGTGACCATATATACTTCGTAGCCTTCTTTTTCGGCCATCTTGGCCAGGGCGCCGATCACATCGTCAGCTTCATAGCCATCAATAGCAATTACAGGAATGTTCAGACCCTCAATAATTCTTTTAATATCAGGTACAGCCGACATAATATCTTCCGGTGTTTCCTGGCGGTTGGCTTTATAATCGGCAAAATCGATATGCCGTTCTGTGAGTGCATGCGTATCAAAACACACGGCCATATGCGATGGATTCTGTTTCGTAATAAGCTCGATGATGGTGTTGGTGAATCCAAATTGGGCATTTGTATTACGGCCCTTGCTGGTAATACGGGGGTTGCGGATGAGTGCGTAATATGCACGGAAAACAAGTGCATATGCATCCAATAAAAATAATTTTTTTGACATGCCATAAAAGTAAAACAATCCTGGATGCCAATCAACAAGTTATTGATACCAAACTGAATTTCATTTTAGGCTCCCGATAACTATCGGGATGTGTAAGCTGAAATTCAAGAGAGCATTGTGGGTAGGCATTTGGTAAACCTGCCTGCGGTAGGCAGGTACCGGTTAGACTAACTATAAAATCCAAGCGGTATTAAAACGTAAAAAGCTGTTCTTTACAGGAACAGCTTTTCAGGACTTTATAAACTCAAACAAACAAAAACTACTTTCTTTATTATCATAAGCTGGTTATCTGTAACCGGCCCGTAGTTGGATTTTTAGCATTTTGTAGACTTACCCCTGTTTTTGTTACGGCTGAAACATTCCATTGGTCATTCAGTTTTTTTAAGTTGGGGTCATTCGTCTCCAGGTCTATCGTCATTCTTTTTAAGATCTCGTCTTCCGACCAATTACCTCTTATGATCAGGCCATTTTTGACAGCTATTAATTTGCCTGAAGGGATAAAAGTTAAGGTGTAACCCGTAAGGTCATTGGACAGGTCCTGGCTGGCATCTTTAAGCAGATTAACTTTCCATACGCCTTTTGTTACCTGGGGAGTTGCCGATACAGCAGTTGTGTATTCATTTATTCCTGTGCAGGCTGCAAAATACAGTATCACAGAACACTTAAGTGCAAATATTAGGAAGGGGCTTTTCACTGTATTAGGATTTATTGGTTTCCTATATAACTGAAAAAGCCTATGTTTATTGTGTGAGGTGCTCGCAAACTTAGAACCTGGTCTCAAAATAAACCGGTAACATGGCCCTCCAGGTTGGCCAGTCGTGTTTCCATTCTTCGCCCCAAACATCAAGTTCGTAATTGATACCCTTGCTGTAAAGTACTCCTGCAAAGGCTTTCGAAGCATTGGGATCTTCATAGTCGCCACTACCCGTTAAAATATGAATATGGCTGCTTTTACGTATCTGTTCCAACATGGAATGGTCCTCCAGGTTTTGGATATAATGCATTGGGCTGTTGAAATATACCTGCTCATCAAAGAACCCATCGGTATATTCGGAAAGGTCATATACCCCGCTCATGGCAATTACACCATTGATCAGGTCGGGGCGCTTTAAAAAAAGGTTCATACTGTACAACGCACCGAATGATGCACCACAGGTTATGATCTCTGTTTCATCGGAAGTATTGCTTTTAATAAAAGGGATAACCTCGTTAAAAACATATTCATTGAACTGGTTTTGGCGTATGGCTTTGTGTTCGCCCTGCATTTCTTTATTAAGCCAGCTTTCGTTATTGATACTGTTGATAGAGAAGACCTTTATTTTGCCGCCATTGATATAGGGGGCCAAAGTTTCCATCATTTGAAATCTTTCGTACTCCAGGTAATCGGCAGCAGCAGTAGGAACAAATAGAATGGCCGTACCGTAATCGCCATAAGTAACGATGGGCATGTCTTTTTGCAGGGCCGGGCTAAACCAGCTGTTTAATTCTCTTTTCATAAGCGTCAAAACTAATTAAATATTGATTAGGAAAAATTATTCTAAAACGCCTTCCTTGATCTCAATCCACAATTCCCGGTAACAACTTGCTGCATAGCTGCTGTTGGCAAATTCCATAATAGGTGCTTTGTGTACGCCCATTTTTTCTACATCGCTTAAATAAGGAATATAATTCTGGAAGAAACGTTTGTCTTTATATAATTCTCCCATGATCTCGTTGTGCATGTTCTTGCGCAGATCCGTCATAGTGAAAAAGCACATCATCTTGCTGATGTCTAATGATTTTTCTTTAAAATAATCTTTCACCATATTATAGGTACGGATAGAAAGCGTGGTAGGAATGACCGGCATCAGTACGATATCTGCAGCACTGAAAATATTTTCACTCAGTGCGCTGAAGCCGGGCGGGCAATCAATAAAAACAAAATCATATTCACCGTCCAGTTGTTTTAAAATTGATTTCAGCCGGTTCTTATTTCCCCTCATTTCATCCTGCATGATATCAAAACTTTTGCTTGAATTGTCGGCAGGTATCACATCCAGCAGTTCAAAATCGGTACTCAGGATGGCGTTTTCCAGGTCAGCATCTTTGGTTATCAATTTTTTTATGCCTGGGTGGGTTTTGGGTTTTGCCTTGTAATAAAAGGATGATGAACCCTGGGGGTCAATATCCCATAACAAAGTTTTAAAACCATCGGCAGCGGCCAGGTAAGCAAAGTTTACACAGCTGGCTGTTTTTCCTACCCCGCCTTTCAGGTTGTAGAGCGCTATTGTAGTCATATCAAGTTGATTTTATAAATAAGGGAGGGTTAAGATAGTAAATTATTTTTTCATCTCCTCCAACTCTTTCTGCATCCTGAACATTTCATCCCTTAGCCTGGCAGCTTCCATAAAGTCCAGGTCCTTTGCCGCTTTGTTCATGTCCTTTTTTATTTTGCCAATGGCTTTTTCCAACTGCGGGATTGTAGCATAAACTGCCTGGTCTTCTGCAGCAGCAGTTACCAGTTCTCCATCAGGAGCAATGGAATAAGGGTTTGCCGGATCATAGCCTTTTACATCCAGCACCGATCCCTGTGCAAAGATCTGTTCGGTACTTTTTATAATAGTGGTTGGGGTAATATTATGTTCAATGTTGAAAGCAACCTGTTTTTCCCTGCGGCGGTTGGTTTCGTCAATGGTTCGCTGCATACTTTCGGTCATCTTATCAGCATAAAAAATTACGAGGCCATCCACATTACGGGCAGCACGGCCGGCTGTTTGGGTAAGACTTCTTTCATTGCGTAAAAAGCCTTCTTTATCTGCATCCAAAATAGCAACCAGTGACACTTCCGGAAGATCTAATCCTTCCCTTAATAAGTTAACACCAACCAACACATCAATTACCCCAAGCCGCAGTTCACGTAAAATTTCAATTCTCTCCAGTGTATCAACTTCGCTGTGTATGTATTTACATTTTATGTCGATACGATGCAGGTATTTTGTCATTTCCTCAGCCATGCGTTTGGTAAGCGTAGTTACCAAAACCCGGTCGCCTTTTTTGATACGCTTATCAATTTCATCCAGCAGGTCATCGATCTGGTTAACAGAAGGACGAACTTCGATCGGGGGATCCAATAAACCGGTTGGCCTTACCACCTGTTCAATGACAACACCTTCGCATTTTTCCAGTTCATATTGACTGGGTGTTGCGGAAACGTAAACGGTTTGATTAAGCAATGTTTCAAACTCATTAAAATTTAATGGGCGGTTATCTAAAGCCGATGGCAGGCGAAAGCCATAATCAACTAAAATCAGTTTCCGGCTTCTGTCGCCCCCATACATACCGCTTACCTGGGGAATGGTTTGATGGCTTTCATCAATGATGCATAAAAAATCTTTGGGAAAATAATCGAGCAGGCAGAAAGGCCTTGTGCCTGGCTTTCTCCTGTCAAAAAAGCGGGAATAATTCTCAATGCCATTACAATAACCCAGTTCCCGTATCATTTCCAGGTCGTAATTAACCCGTTCACTGATGCGTTGTGCTTCGATATATTTTCCTGAGTTTTTATAATAAGTTTCCTGTGCTGCCACTTCATCCTGTATCTCATGTATTACCTGTTGCAGCACATCTTTTGGTGCTACATATAAGTTGGCAGGAAAGATAGCAGCATTTTCCACGCTGCTGATGCGCTTGCCACTGCTCAGTTCCAGTGTTTCAATGGTTTCAATTTCATCGCCAAAAAAAGTAATGCGGTAACCAAAATCAACATAGGGTAAATTAATATCGATGGTATCGCCTTTCACCCGGAAGGTTCCTCTTGTAAAGTCGCCTTCACTCCTGTTGTATAAAGAATTGACGAGGGCGTGTAAAAATCCCTGGCGTGAAATTGTCTGTCCCTGCTGGATACGTATGATACCATTCTCATAATCGGTTGGATTACCCATACCATAAATGCAACTTACGCTGGCAACAATGATTATATCTCTACGGCCGCTTAGCAATTGTGCTGTTGCCTGCAGTCGAAGTTTGTCAAGCTCTTCATTAATGCTCAGGTCTTTTTCAATGTAGGTATTGCTTACCGGCATATAAGCTTCGGGCTGGTAATAATCGTAATAAGAAACAAAATATCCAACCGCATTATCCGGGAAAAATTGTTTGAACTCACCATACAATTGTGCCACCAGGGTTTTATTGTGCGTGATGACCAATGTGGGCTTCTGTGTATTCTGTATCACATTGGCCATGGTATATGTCTTACCGCTGCCCGTAACACCCAACAGTGTTTGGTACTTTTCTCCATTCAAAATGCCTTCCGTTAACTGGCGGATGGCATCAGGCTGGTCGCCTGCTGGAGAATATGGTGCTTGAAGTTGAAAAGGCACTTACTTAAAAAATTAATAGGGTTACAAATTTACCAAGATTATTTTATGCAGTTGTTATTTAAAAAAATCAGGGTGCTGTTTATTAAAATCAGTTGCATCCTGGTATGCTTTAGCAACCGCCAATAAAGTGGCCTCGCTGTACAAATTACCAACAAGGGTTATATTGGTGGGCATTTTGTTTTTGTTGTACCCCGTTGGGAAACAAACTGCGGGATGGCCCGTAAGATTGGTGATCCTTAACTGCTCTCCTCCCCAGGTTGGACAAATAAAAACATCGTATTGAGTGAGTACGGCATTTACTTTCTGCATTAATAAATATCGATGCCTGTAAGCATTGATATATTCTACGGCGGGAATAAAACGTGCCGAACGGAATTGATTGGGCCAGTCGCCCTTCCCCTGCATTGTCATCATATCATCCAGTTCGCCCCTGGTAAAATCGTCAAACTGCGCTGCACATTCTGCACCGATGATAGGGCCTATAATATCAAAATTGTAAACAGCAGAATCGGGGAAATCAACAGGAATTAATTGTGCACCCAGGCTTTTATACACTTCCAACACTTTCAATTCATTTCCTAAAGTATCGCCGCTTGCAAAATAATTTTTTGCGTAAGCAATTTTCATTTTGGATAGATCAACCTTGCCCGTATAATTAAAAGGCATATTAACTGCAGCCTGGTCTATTCCATCGGTACCATGTATAAAATTAAAAACTATGGCAGCATCTTCAGCCGATCTGCAGATCGGCCCAATTTTATCCAGGCTATAACTTAATGCCATGGCACCGGTTCTGCTTATACTTCCAAAAGTTGGACGGAGGCCGGTTGCGCCACATTGCGTAGCAGGTGAAATTATTGAACCCAGGGTTTCTGTGCCAATTGCAAAGGGAACCAAACCTGCAATGGTAGCGGCCGTTGAACCTGCCGAAGAACCACTTGAGCCTCTTTTTAAGTTCCAGGGATTTTTTGTTCGGCCACCATACCAATGATCTCCCATTGCCAATGCGCCTAAAGTAAATTTTGCAATGAGTATTGCCCCTGCTTCTTTCAATTTAGTAAATACAAAAGCATCGGCTTCAATCCTTTGATCTTTGTATGGTGCAGCACCCCACGTGGTTTTGGTTCCTTTAACTGCAAACAGGTCCTTAAGTCCATAAGGAATACCATGTAAAGGCCCCCGGTATTTTCCCGCTGCAATTTCGGCATCGGCTTCTGCAGCCTCCTGCATGGCAATTTCTTCAGTTAAAGAGATCACACATTGCAGCGTATCTCCGTATTTTTTCAAACGATCAATAAAAAACTTTGTTAGTTCAACCGAACTTATTTTTTTGTTTTTGATCAACGACGCTAATTCCAAAACTGAATAAAATGCCAGGTCGTTTTTATTTTTGGGGAGTACAATACTGGATGGGATACTCCATTTAACAAGGTTCTGTTTCCTGTTAAATTCCATTCCCGGTAAAACCGGGCTTTGCCAGGTGCTTAATGGAACACTGTTGTCCAGTTTGAACTGTCGCATTTTCTCATACTCTTTAACATCGTTCTTTACATTATCAAACAAAGAATCTCTTTCTGCTGGTTTAAACCGGAGACCAATTACCCTTTCTGCTGCAGGAATATCCTTTATGGTAAGGGTATCCTGGCAATAAGCTGATATACCGGAAAATAACAGGATGGAGAAAATGGAGAATCTCATGATTTTTTTATAATGAAAGCTACTAAATAAACCCGGGAAGATATATAAAGAATTCAATTGAGTTGTTGTATAGTTTGAAAATTTGATGGATACGAAGATTGTCAGGCTTAGCTTGTCGAAGTCGGGTTATAATAAAACATATCGGCTTCGACAAGCCTGACAGCTTTTCAAACTGTACCAGTACCTTCAATTGGGACTTTGCCTGTTTAATTTATCGTTCTCTCTTTTCCGGATAAACCAGGCGATGGTAAAGGATGGAATAATATCAGTAAAAGGAAAGATCTCTTCCAGGAAATTGAGTACGCCACCGATCATACCAAACCTGCCACCAAAGAACATGATAAAAATAATACCGGACAGGGCGGCCCACCATACATCAATAGCTTCACCTATACCAGGTATGATATAACTGGCCATTCCAATGATGTCCATAAGAATACAGGCGAAAATATTCGGTAAAGGGGGGTTCTCTTTAGTCATGTGTAAATAGTCTGCAAAAAACAGACCTGATAAAATTATTTATCTACATTAATGGCGTATTCTGCTTAAAAGTACTCCATATACCAGATTAATATACTTTTAACCTTGTCATCCGGCTGTTTTGGCTTACCTTTGCGCCCTTAAAAACAGCCACAGGAATTAGTTGCAGATCAGGCCATATTGGTTATGCTGCAGCCAGCTACTAAAAGCTTTAAAGTTCAGTATTATGAATATTCGTAACATCGCAATTATTGCCCACGTAGATCACGGTAAAACAACGCTGGTAGATAAGATCCTCCACAGCACCAATATTTTCCGCGATAACCAGGAAACAGGTGAATTGATCATGGACAGTAATGATCTTGAAAGAGAAAGAGGCATTACTATTTTCAGTAAGAACGTTTCTGTTATTTACAAAGACATAAAAATTAATGTTATTGATACCCCGGGTCACAGTGATTTTGGTGGTGAGGTAGAGCGTGTTCTTAAAATGGCTGATGGCGTTTTGCTGTTGGTTGATGCTTTTGAAGGGCCGATGCCCCAAACACGTTTTGTGTTGCAAAAAGCTTTGAAATTAGGCTTACACCCTATCGTGGTGATCAATAAGGTAGACAAACCCAACTGTCGCCCGGATGAAGTGCATGATGCAGTTTTTGAATTATTCTTTAACCTGGATGCTACTGAAGAGCAGTTGGATTTTCCAACCATTTACGGAAGCAGCAAGCAGGGCTGGATGAATACCTCATTAACAGAAACGGATAATATTTTCCCTTTGCTGGATGCCATATTGGAGCATGTGCCCGAGCCTAAAGTAAATGAAGGTACCACGCAGATGCAGATCACTTCCCTTGATTATTCTTCTTTCTTAGGAAGAATTGCAGTGGGTAAAGTTGCAAGAGGTACCATTAAAGAAGGCCAACAAATTGCATTGGTGCAGGCTAGAGGCGTTATTAAAAAAATGAAAGTAAAGGAACTGTACACTTTTGAAGCGCTTGGTAAAAAGAAAGCTACAGAAGTAAGTGCAGGTGATATTTGTGCAATAGTGGGTCTGGAAGAATTCAATATCGGCGATACGATCTGTGATGTTGAATTTCCGGAAGCATTACCGGTTATCAGTGTGGATGAACCAACCATGAGTATGATGTTCAGCATCAATAACTCACCGTTCTTTGGCCGTGAAGGTAAATTTGTAACCTCACGCCATTTAAGAGACAGGTTGATGAAAGAAACTGAAAAGAACCTGGCCCTTCGTGTAGAAGATTCAGATAGTGCTGATAGCTTCCTGGTTTATGGAAGAGGTATTTTGCACCTGGGTATATTGGTGGAAACGATGAGAAGGGAAGGATTTGAATTGACCGTGGGAAATCCACAGGTTTTGGTTAAAGAAATTGACGGAAAGAAATGTGAGCCTTATGAGAACCTGGTTGTTGATGTTCCTGCAGAATTCAGTGGTAAAGTAATTGACCTGGTAACACAACGTAAAGGCGAAATGCTGATCATGGAGAGTAAAGGTGAAATGCAGCATTTGGAATTTGATATTCCTTCAAGAGGCCTGATAGGATTGCGTAGTAATATGCTTACCAATACAGCCGGCGAAGCAGTAATGGCTCACCGGTTTACCGATTATCGTCCATGGAAAGGAAATATTCCGGGAAGAAGCAATGGCGTTCTGTTATCGAAAAATACAGAAAAGACAACCGGCTACTCTATTGATAAATTACAGGACAGGGGAAGGTTTTTTGTTGATCCGGGAGATGAGGTTTACGCAGGACAGATCATTGCCGAGCACATTAAGCCAGGCGATCTTAACGTGAATGCTACGGAACCTAAAAAATTGACAAACCACCGTGCAAGCGGTAGTGATGATGCCAGCAAAGCTGCACCAAAGATCATGATGACCCTGGAAGAGTGTATGGAATATATTCAGCAGGATGAGTGCATTGAAGTAACACCCAAAAGCATTCGTATGCGTAAGGTTATACTGGATGAGAACGAACGCACCAAGGTTTCAAAGCAAATGAAATCTGAGCCGGCTTAATAAGAAGGCACAAGACAATAATATAATTTATGAAAAAACCTGGAAAGAAATTTCCAGGTTTTTTATTCAACTTTAGTAAACCTTTTTTATTACGGATCTATTTTTAGGATCACATTTTATCAATTGATTCCTGCAGGTCTTTTGCATATTTCGAATCAAGGGCCTTTAGATCATTCACCATCTTTAAAGCTGATGACTTATCTTTTTTTCCTATAAAACAAAGCCCGGTATAATACAGGTTAAGTTCTGTTTTTTCAATGGCAAAAGCTTTTCTAAAATTCACCAGTGCGTCATCATAGTTTTTTAAGGAATAATCACAATAGCCCAGTTCGGTATAGGCTGAAACATATTGATCATCCACTTCAATTACTTTTTTTAAGTAAGGGATCGCATCAGTAGGTTTACCCAATTCATTATAACACCAACCGGTCCAGTAATTTGCCTTTATGTTTTTTGGGTTTACGTCAAGGGTTTTGGCATACAGCCTGATAGCTTCAAGCTGGTCCTTCTTAAGCTTCCGCTGAATATCTGCAAGGCCATTAAGAGCGGTTTGTGACTTGGAATCAAGCGCCAGGGATTTTTTATAATTATTTAAAGCGTCATCGGCATCGCCAATGGAATAAAAAGTGAAAGCCAGCTCGTTGATGAACTTTACATTATTGGGATTCAGGTTATTTGCCTTGTTAATTGAAACAAGTGCATCTTCATGTAAGCCCAGCTCATTTTCTGAAACTGCTTTTCTAAAATAGACATCATCATCCTTTGTATCCGGTGCGTATTCCAGATAGTGTTTAAGGTTCTCAAGTGATTTTGCGTAATCATCCGAATCGTAATATAATCTGCCAAGGTATTTATAGGCAAGCGCATAATCTGATTTTAACGAAAGAGATTTATTATAGCTTTGTATGGCATCGTTTTTTTTGCCCAACTTTTCATAAGCATAGCCCATCTCCAGGGATACTTTTGGTTCATTGGGCCAAAGCGTTCTTGCTTTTTGAAGAAAGGGAAGGGCTTCGGAATATTTTTTTAATTCATTGTTTGTCCAGCCTGCGCTATACAATGCCTCCTTGTAATTCGGATCTTTAGCGATCGCTTTTTTAAAAGCAGCTATTGCTTCAACCAATTTATCCTCGTCCTGAAATTTAATACCATCATTATAATATTGAACTGCAGTTTGTGCTGTTGCTGAGTTTATGACCAGGAACCCAACTACCGTAATAAGTGATTTTTTCAACATACAAAATAATTTGCCACAAATTAGTAAGCCATTATGGAATAAACAATACCTGTTATTGGGTATTTTACGGCAGAACACCGGGATGTGTAAAATGCTATTGCATAGCGTCTATTTTATTCTGTAGGGAAACAGCCATTCTTTCATTGATCTTTTTCAATTCCTCGTATTGCTGCATAGCTCCTTCCTTATTCTTTAATTCGATATAGGCGTATCCTAAATAGAGGTAGGCAACATCTACAACAGAAACTGCCAGGTTCTTTTTTAATTGCTCAACACATTCCGCAAATTGTTTGCTTGCCCTATAAGCGTAGCCCAGTTCGCCATAGGCAGGTTTGTATTTATTGTCGATCTGAAGGGATCTTACCGCATTGGGTATGGCTTTATCGAATTCTTTTCTGGCATTGTAGGTCCAGGCCAAGGCATAGAATATTTCTTTATTGGTACTGTCAACTTTAGCTGCAGCCTGGTAAAAGATAAGTGTAGAATCAAGATTTTGTCTTGAATCCCTGTAAATTTTTCCCATGCCCATTAAAGCTTCTGTATATTTTGGGTTAACAGCCAGCGCTTTTTTATAATTCATCATGCCGTTAACTTCATTACCTCCTTTGATGTAGATATTCGCCATTTCAACATAAGCCGAATCAAATTTCTTATTGAGTTCTGTTGCTTTTGTGAATTCCGCCAGGGCCTCAGGGAATTGGTTATTGTTTCTTAACTGAATTCCCGAACGGAAGTGCAGCTTTGCTTTGCTTGCATTTGCTTTGTTTACCTGCGCCTTTTTTACCTGTGCATTTGCAACAGAAAAGAACAATACAAAAAAGAGAAAGGGTAAAAATCGTTTCAACATACTCCGGCATTTCCTGCAAATTAAAACCATCTTAAGTTTTTTAAGCAAATTAAATCGTTAATTTCTGTTAAACAGATGTTTCATTTAGGCCCTGCAGCCTTAACTTTGCCTATTAAGATGAAATATTTCTTCAACATATTGATTTTAATTGGTGTGGCTTTGTTTTTTTCAGCAACCGCTCATGCCCAATGTTCAGTATGTACCAAAACCGCTTTACAGTTAGGCGAAAAACCTGCACAGGGGCTAAACTCTGCCATCCTGTATTTAATGCTTGCGCCATTTACCATTGTGGGTTTTATTGGCTACCGATGGTGGAAGGGGAATAAGAAGTTTGAGGAAGAGCAGTGAGCAGTTTGCAGTTTTCAGTTAGCAACCGTGTTCTCCAATTGCCAACTGTGGGCTGTTAATCAGTAATAATCCTTAATAAAAGTATACAAATTAAAATCCTTTCCGGCTTCTTCAATTCTTTGTTTCAACATGCTTTTTTCGATCTTCATCATTTTCTTTTGTTGTATAAGATGAAAAGCCCTTTCGGCTAAAAGCCATGATCTTTTTTCATTATTTTTTACCTGGCTTAAAAGATCGGTAATTGTTTTAAATAATTCAGCAAGCCCATCTTTTTGAGAGGCAATGGTTTTAATGACCGGCACCGGCATGCTGTGGTTGTGAAAAGCAGGCGCCAGCATTAAGCGTAAATTTTTTACAAACAGGTCGGCACCCGGCCTGTCGGCTTTATTTACAACAAACACATCAGCTATTTCCATCAGGCCGGCTTTCATGGTCTGTACTTCATCACCAGCCTCGGGCACTACAACAACCACAGTTATGTCTGCAAGGCCGGCGATCTCGATCTCACTTTGTCCAACGCCAACAGTTTCTATGATAATATAATCATAAGCTGCAGCCTTCATGAGGTCGCTTATTTCTATAATTTTTGGATGCAGCCCTCCTAATGAACCCCGTGTTGCCAGGGAGCGGATAAAAACCCTGGGATTATTATACCATTCGCTCATCCTGATACGGTCGCCAAGCAGTGCCCCTAAATTAAATGGGGAGGAAGGATCAACACAGATCACCGCAACAGATTTTCCTTCAGCTACTAATAAACCGATCAGTGCATCCACCAATGTACTTTTACCGGCACCGGGCGGGCCGGTAATACCAATAATTGGTGTTGGGGAAGACGGCAACATTTGTAACAGATCCTCATAACCGGGTATTTCATTCTCTATGTAAGAAATGCTTCGGGCAAGGGCATTAATATTTCCATTTACAATATCATTTTTTAGTTGCTGCCACATACTGCAAAATAGTATAGATAAACGATATTATTAAGTGCCGGTAATTTTATTTTTAGAGTAAGATCCGAATAACAGAGCACCCCGGGATACTATTTTCATTTTTTAAAACAGATGTCTTAAAAAATAAATAATATTGTGCATAGTTGGAGTTACATTTAATAAAAACAAGTTAATGGTATACAAAGGAATTTCTGTAGTTATACCCAATTATAATGGTACCCGTTTGCTTACCCAAATATTACCCTCATTATATACCGCATTGGAAAATAGCAAAGAAGTATATGAAATAATAATTTCCGACGATTGCTCAACAGACGATTCCATTGCTTATATAAAAACTGCATTTCCTGGTATTGTTCTTTTAACAAATAATGAAAACCGGGGGTTTTCGCCCACTATTAACAATGGGATATTCATTGCTAAATACGACTACCTGTTGTTATTAAACAATGATGTAAAACTTGATCCTCATTACTTTGATGGCCTCTTTAGGTATTTTGAAAGGCCCGATACTTTTGGTGTAATGGGCCGTATAATAGGATGGGATGATGATAATATACAGGATGCGGCTAAATATCCTTCCTTTCACGGCGCAAAGATCAAAACCTCGGGTAATTATTATTCGGCAGATCCACAAAAAAATGATTGGCTATACTCAACATATTTATCAGGCGCTAATGCATTTGTTGACCGGAAAAAAATTATTGCTCTTAGCGGTTTCGATGAAATATTTGCTCCTTTTTATGTAGAGGACTTTGAACTGAGTTTAAGGGCATGGCGGGTTGGGTGGAAATGCTATTATGATCATTTTTCTGTTTGTCGGCATCAAACCTCTGTTTCCATTAAATCTAAAAGCAGCAAGAACTTTATTAATACGATCTACTACCGGAATAAAATGTTCTTACATTTTATACATTTGTCAGGTTTACAACTTACAACGTGGTGCCTGCAGCTTATTCCCGAAACTTTATTTTATTTTTTTACAGGTAGATTTTATTTTGTTGGCGCACTAAAATTATTTCTTGCCAGTAAGTATAAAGCTGCAGCATCAAAAAAAAACCTGGAAGATCATTTCCTTAATCAAAAAGGGTTGCTTTCTGTAAGGGAGGTTTTTAATAATATTCTACTTTCAGTAAAGAATAAAGAGATCACTAAATTTTGAAATGATGTATGATCGGTTAAAGTGTGTTTTTCAGCATTAGCCTTTCTATGCAGATTTTAGTACTTTTAAAGTTCATTCAGTTTTATCCGGTAAAAAATATATATTCAGTACATGTTGAATACACCCAAAAAAATATCATTTTCGATCTGCACATTGGTAACCCGGTGGGACGAATATGCCCAGATGAAGACAAGTTTTGAAGACAGCGGTTTTACAGATGATTGCGAATACCTGGTGGCAGATAATTCCAAAGGAAACTTTGTTGATGCATATGAGGCCATCAGGAATTTCTTAAATGATGCTGTGGGTAAATATGTGATCGTGGTTCACCAGGATGTAAGGTGTGTTGACAGTATAAAACACTTACAGAATTTGCTGGAAAACCTTACAACTATTGATAAAAACTGGGCTGTTTGTGGTAATGCGGGTGCAAGAGGGTATCACCAGGAGATCATGTACATAAATACAACAGGGAGAATTGAACTTTCGGAGAATCTCCCCTGCAGGGTAAACTCTCTTGATGAAAATTTATTAATAATTGATGCGGACAAGCGACTGACCATATCTGCAGATATAGGGGGCTTTCATTTTTATGGCACAGACATTTGCAACATAGCCGACTTCTTAGGTTACAGCGCTTATGTGATCCCCTTTATGGTAAAGCATTTAAGCAGCGGTAACCTAAAAGATATGGAACTTTACCGGCAGGGCTTTATTAATAAGTATGCAAAAAAACTGGAAGGAAGATATATACAAACTACCTGCACTAAATTTTACTTAAGTAATTCATCGTTTAAAAATAAATTCTATAATTCGGGATTCATTTTCTTTTTTATCAAGGCATGGCAACGCTTTAAGTATAACAGGGAGTTGGCCCTTAAAGGAAATTTGCACAAGAAGATTGTTCAACAGGAAAAAAGTTAGTGCTGCAAACTATTTTTTCTGCATGTATATCGCCGCAATATCTCCTCTCTTCTCTTCGTTAATTTGTTTCGCAGTTTTTCTAAACCGCATAATGTCCTCAATACTAAAGATATCAGGCCTGGGGTTTTTAGCCTGGCTATTTGCTTCACTTAATGGGATATTCATTTTGTATAACTTACTGCTCCAGATAGCAAAATCAGTTGTATCGTATTCAAATTTCAAAATAGTAAAACCACTTTCTTCCGCCAGCTGAACCATACCTTTTTCGGATGGAATAAAGATATGTCTTGGCGCATCTAGCTGGCTGTAATGTATACCGTAGGTTTGCCAACCATAATTTCCCATGATAGGTATGCGAACCAGCAGCCGGCCATCATCCGCAAGCAACGAGTGAGCCTTTTGCAGTACCTCTTTTGGCCGTGTCATGTGTTCTAATGAATGATGCATCATGATCAGGTCGTAGGTATTTTGTTCCTGGAACAGATCCCTTTTAAAAACTTTGACCTGTCCGTAATCCAGGTCATTATCAATGAACGGATCTATACCCACCAGGTTGGTAAAGCCTATTTTGTGAAGACTTGTCAGCAAAGTCCCATTGCCAGTGCCTACATCCAGGATCCGGTCATTGAATGCAGTATGACTGTTTTTCATCCATTGATAATAATCAGGCATTTTATACCCGATAGACATTAGTGCACCAATAATGTTGAATTGGCCGTAAATAAGAAATTTTGCTTTTGCTTTACTGATGTATGAGGGGCTGGTATTTTTGAGTAATGTATTAAAAGAATAGTAATTCCCGGTTGGATAATATTTAGCCAGATTTTCCGGTATCGTTGCGATTTGCATACTGCCACATTGAGCACATAATTCATAATTAAACCACTCCCTTAAGCCAAGTTGCATTTCCTGTATTTTGTATGGAATGTTGCCGGTTTTATTATGGCATATGATACAGGAGTCCATTTTTGTTTTTTAATTGTAATTATAATTATCGTGCTTCGATTTCCATTTAAAAGACATGCACATTTATTTTTTCCACAACTTTGCAAATATAATCATTGCAAAAGTAGCTATCTTGTACGTTTAATTCAGCTTAATTACAGTATTACATGAAGAGTTTAAGAACGATCTTTAAATATATAAAAAAGTATCCTTCACTAATTGTTACCTATTTTTCTTTTAATGTCCTGTCGGCCATCTTCGGTGTCATATCGCTGGGATTGCTGAGCCCGTTTTTAATGCTCATTTTTAAACAGGGTGATGCATTTAAGGCCGTAACCGGCAGTGGTTTTTTCAACAAGGTAAACCCTATAAATTATTTTAAGGAATGGCTTTACCAGATGATCAACTCTCCCGGAGGAAGCACCAAAGCATTAATGGTAATTTGTATTGTAGTATTCGTATCTATCCTGCTTAAAAATTTATTTGCTTACCTGAGTATGTATTTTTTAAATCCCATACGCAACCGCATATTAAATGATATGCGTAGCAGTATGTACCGTAAGATCCTGCATTTACCCATAGGCTATTTCAGCGAGCAGCGTAAAGGCGATATCATGAGCAAACTTTCCAATGATCTTGCAGATGTGGAAGGTTCAACCATAAGTGTACTGGAAAGTATTTTCAGGGAGCCTATTACCATCATACTTTTTTTGGTTTATATGGTTATTTTAAGTCCGCAGCTTACCGTATTCCTGCTGATATTTTTACCTGTTGCAGGATTTATTTTAGGCAGGATAGGCCGTTCGTTAAAGAAAGAAAATAAGATGGTTCTGCAACAATTCGGAAGGCTTTTTTCTACCATTGAAGAAACACTCGGAGGCATACGTATCGTTAAGGCTTTTAACGCCGAAAATAAAATGCAGGATAAATTTGAATCGGAAAACGATGCCATGTACCACTTAAAGAACAAGGCCAACAGAAGAAGAGACCTTGCCTCGCCGGTGTCAGAACTCCTGGGCATTACAGCAGTACTGTGCATTTTGTGGTACGGGGGCAGGATGGTATTGAGCAACGATCCGGCTTTTTCACTGAACGCAGGCGATTTTTTGACGTACATCGCCATTTTTACCCAATTGATACAACCACTGAAAGGGCTATCCAATGCATCTTACAATATGCAAAAAGGTGCGGCCAGTATTGAACGTATAGAACTGCTGATCAATGAAAATGTAGAGATAAAAGATGCACCGGGGGCAAAAAAACTGGAAGCGTTCACAACAGCTATCGAATTAAAGAACGTAAGCTTTGGTTATGAAGACAATATCATTCTTAAAAATATAAACCTCACCATTGAAAAAGGAAAAACGATCGCACTTGTGGGCAGCAGCGGCGCAGGCAAAAGTACGCTGGTAGACCTTGTTCCCCGTTTTATTGATACGGTGCAGGGCGAGGTGTTGATAGATGGGATCAATATCAAAAACTATACCCTTCATTCCATCAGGAACCAAATGGGTATTGTAACGCAGGAAGCAATTTTGTTTAATGACAGCATTGCAAATAATATAGCACTTGGCAAAGACGATGCAACACCCGAAGAAATAAAAAATGCTGCACGCATTGCAAATGCAGATTTTTTTATTAATAAAAAAGAAGATGGATATGAAACCAATATTGGCGACAGGGGCGTAAAGCTTAGCGGAGGCGAAAGGCAGCGGTTAACCATTGCAAGGGCAGTATTAAAGAACCCACCGATCCTGATTTTGGATGAAGCCACTTCATCGCTGGATACCGAAAGCGAACGTTTGGTACAGGATGCTATCAATAATTTGATGAACAACCGTACTTCTATTGTTATTGCTCACAGGTTAAGTACCATTCGGCATGCCGATGAGATCATTGTTTTACAAAAGGGTGAAATTGTAGAAAGAGGTACTCACGACAGTCTTATATTGCAAAATGGCTTTTATAATAAGTTGGTGACTATGCAGGAAGTGAAATAAAAGATCCTTTAAAACCAATTACAGTAATCTTTTAATATTTTTGGGCACTGGTTCTGTATTTTACTTTTATCAAGTATGACAAATTTCATCCCCTTATTTCCTTTAAGCATTGTTGTTTACCCGGGCGAACAGCTTAACCTGCACATTTTTGAACCCAGGTATAAGCAGCTGATCGCAGAAAGCGTTGAATTAAGAAAACCATTCGGTATTCCATCAGTGATCAATGAAAAAATAAATGAAATAGGAACATTGGTGCAGGTGAAAGAGATCAGCCAGGTTTATGAAGATGGGAAAATGGATATAAAAACAGAGGGACTGGAGATCTTCAGGATATTGGAAACGATCGATGATCTACCCGAAAAGATGTACACCGGTGCAATAGTAAACTATCCCGAAAACAACAGGAAAGCTAACAGGGTGTTAATGAATGGTATCATAAAAGGTATAAAAGAACTGCATAAATTGCTTAAGATCGAAAAACAGTTCCCAAAACCCGAAAAAGAGCTATGGAGTTATGATGTAGCCCACCATGCAGGATTGTCATTAGAGGAAGAGTATGAATTATTGGAATTATTACATGAATCACAACGCCAGGAATATTTAAAGCGTCATTTAACCAAAGTAATTCCGGTGTTGGCCGAAATGGAAATACTTAAAGAAAAAGTAAAGCTGAACGGTCACTTTAAAAATGTAAAAGGATTGAACAGTTTTTAAAGGGAAAAAAATTAACAACTTTATTGAGTGAAACATGAAAATTTCAGGATTTAGTTTTATCAGGAACGCCATTAAGTTCGATTACCCCATCACAGAATCGATCTTATCTGTCTTACCCCTGGTTGATGAATATGTAATTGCTGTTGGCAATTCTGATGATGATACCCGGAAATTGGTTTCAGATATCAAAAGCGACAAGATCAAGATCATCGATACCGTTTGGGATGATACCATAAGGGGAGGTGGCAAAATACTATCCGTCGAAACGCAAAAGGCCTTTTCGGAAATAAGCGATGATTCAGATTGGGCATTTTACTTACAAGGCGATGAATGCATTCATGAAAAAGATTACGGGAATATAAAAAAGGCAATGGAATTTTATTTGCCTGATAAAAAAGTGGAAGGGCTTTTATTCGATTATTTACATTTTTATGGAGACTACAAATATGTCGGCTCGGGAAAAAGATGGTATAGGAATGAAATACGTGTCATAAGAAATGATAAAAATATCATTTCATGGAAAGATGCACAGGGCTTTCGCTTTAAAGATCAAACCAAACTAAGGGTAAAAAAAATCAATGCTACCATTTATCATTACGGATGGGTAAAACCACCTAAGATCTCCAATCAGAAATCCATGTACTTTAATACCATAAACATGGCTGATTATACACCCACTGCAGCCGATCTGCAAAAAGATTTTGACTATCATAATATCGACAGGTTAGCGCTGTTCAAAGGAACCCATCCTGCAGTTATGAAAGAAAAAATTGCAACGATGAACTGGAATTTTGAATACAACACACTTAAAAAGGGGTATAAAAATATGAAGTTCAAACATAAAGTAAGTCACTTTATAGAAGACATTACCGGGTACCGGATAGGGGAATATAAAAATTATAAGATCATTTAGTAAAGCAATAATGACAAAAACCATCTGCTTTGACTTTGGGAACACCCGTTTAAAAACGGCGATATTTGAAGATGAAAATTTTTCGTCAGAAATTGTTTTGCCAAATGCTGAACCCGCAACCATTGAAAAATTACTGGTTGAACACAAGCCAGGGAAAACGATCTTATCTTCAGTAATTGAGCACGAACCCGAAATTGAAAATTTACTGGCAGCACGATCTTCCTTCCATAAACTCTCACACCTTACCAAAGTCAATTTTACCACCCCGGTTGGTAAGCCCGACACAATTGGTGCCGACAGGCTGGCTCTTGCTGCAGCAGCCGTTCATTTTTTCCCGGGCAAAAACAACCTGGTGATCGCTTTGGGCAGCTGTATCACTTATAATTTCATAAATCAATACCACGAATTTATCGGGGGCGGCATTTCACCGGGGATGGAAATGCGTTTTAAAGCGATGCAGGTTTTTACTGCAAAGCTGCCTTTAGTGCAAAAAGACTGGAATTTTCCTTTAATTGGCTACGATACCAAAACAAATATGCAAAGCGGCGTAATTGCCGGAATTACCTATGAAATAGCCGGTTTCATTGATTCTTACGCCAATAAATATGGCAATTTTAACGTGGTTTTAACCGGGGGTGATACGGCCTATTTTGCCGGACAACTTAAAAACAAGATATTTGCCGACCCTTATTTCTTATTTAAAGGATTATATGCACTCAGTGAAACTAACAATGGCTAAATTTTTAATCGTACTTATTGTGGCTTGTGGCTTGCAAATGAGTGCATTTGCACAGGAAAATTCTCCTTATTCAAGATATGGTTTAGGAGACCTTACACCCAATCATAATGTTTTTACCCGGGGTATGGCGGGTATTTCTGCCGGTGTGGCCGATTTTGTTACATTCAATAATTACAAACTTCCAAAGACCACTAAACTTCCCAATAGCAGCAGCATTAATTTTACAAATCCCGCTTCTCTTTCCACCATAAGAAGCACCATTTTTGATATAGGTACCGAAATAGATTACCGGATATTAAAAAGCAGCAGTCCGGCAAAGAAATTTACATCTGCCAATACTTATGTTTCTTATTTGCAATTGGCTTTTCCCTTAACCACAGCTAAAATGGATAAAAAGGGTATGAGTTGGGGGATGAGCATCGGGCTAAAACCTGTTTCTAAAATAAATTACAAGATCGAAAAAAATGAACGCCTTACCGGGATAGACAGTTTAAACACATTGTATGAAGGATCGGGCGGGTTGAACCAGGCATTTTTGGGTACCGGATTCAAAATAAGAAATTTTAGTATTGGTATCAATGCAGGCTACATGTTTGGTAGTAAGAACCACAGTACCCAGCTTACTTTTATCAATGACAGCGTGTATTATTATATGTCCAACTCTGCCACCAAAACCTCGTTCGGAGGTTTTTTTATCAATGGCGGCATGCAATATGATATTGTACTTAAGAAAGATGACAAAGACAATGTACTGAAAAACTTAAGATTAGGAGTGTACGGAAATATTCAGCAAAATCTAAGAGCCAACAGTGACGTGACCAGGGAAACAATTTTTTTTGATGGGAATGGTGGTTTTTTCCGCCTGGATAGTGTGTATGAGCAAGGTGTAAAAGGTACTATTAAATATCCGGCTATGGTTGGACTGGGTTTTGCATACCAGGATGCGAACCTGTTGTTTGGTGCCGATTTTGAATATGGTAACTGGAACAGTTATCGTTATTTGGGGCAGGTAGACCAGGTGCAAAACAACTGGACAATAAGGGCGGGCGGCCAGTATTATCCTTTAAAAACAGGAACTTCCGCAAAAAAATATTTCAGGTTTGTTAAATACAGGGCAGGTATCTATTACGGTTCAGATTATGTAAATGTAAATAAGAACAGGCCTGAATACGGAGTTACTTTGGGCACAGGTATGCCTTTAACATCACTTAAGAGAAGAAACCCCTATAACGAGTTCGTGGTTTTAAATACTGCATTGGAATTTGGCAGCCGGGGTAACAAGCAAACAAACCTCAGGGAAAGCCTGGTGCGGTTCAGTGTTGGTGTTTCTATGAACGGAGCCTGGTTTCAAAGACGTAAATTCTTTTAATTTATTTGATTATAGCTTCAATTATTTTTCATGACCCGCCCGAACGCAGTGCATACCGGTTCATTTTTATTATGCAAACCCGGGCACGGTAGGGGCATACAAATTTCTCTTCTCTCAATAATTTTATTTTTTTTTCTGTCTGCAGTTTTGTCTTCCTGTGGTAACACCGATAAAGAACTCAACGAATACAACAGCAAAAGCCTGGGCATTGAAGAAATTAAGAATGCCGATATCAATTATACCCTCGGTGGTAAAGCCAAAGCAAAACTCCGCTCGCCCTTAATGCTCAGGATCCAGGATGCAAATCCTTACGTGGAATTCCCGAAATCACTGCATGTTGATTTTTTTAATGAAAATGGCGAAGTAGAGAGCAGGCTGGATGCACGGTATGGAAAATATTTTGAACTGGAAAGCAAAGTGTTTTTAAGAGACAGTGTGAAAGTGATCAATGTGCTGGG
>JBDSXS010000159.1:0-12047 GCA_039926045.1 Ferruginibacter sp. | reverse complement strand
CTGTGCAAAGGCTTGGAGGCAAACCCTCCTTCGCTGAAGCTACGGAGGGCAAAGTTGAAAACGTGAGGTAAGAGCTCACGGGTTTTTGCAGTAATGCATAAATCGGGTAAACCTTGTGTGCTGTAATGCCACGTATACCGGCGCTTGAGGGCGGCTCGCCCAATGCCGAAGGGTAGGCAGCAAGATTGCAACAGTAATGTTGCAGCCAGATAAATGATGACCCTTACCCTCCTTCGCTAAAGCTACGGAGGGTGAGACAGAATCCGGCTTACAGGCTGATAGATTTTAAAAAAATTAAAGGGCTTACTTTTGTAAGCCCTTTTTAATTTTTTTATTGTTCTTTTTTGCTTCTCTTCCGAGTTCCGCTACGCTCTTCGGGATGTTCCACAAAAAAGAACTAAAAAAGGAGCCCCGAAATCGAATACAGCCCGATTTCGGGATGCAGCTATATTGAGCATTTGTACTACTGTAGCTTCGGCATTAGTAATTCTACTCTTAAAATAATACAGTACGCTAAATAGCTCATTGTTTTTTGAAGAATAAAAAGAGCTTTACCCTAAAAGACTCCAATACAAATTAACGGATTAACCAATTAACGGATTAACGAAAAACTCACTTCTTCTCCGTCTTAAACGTCCCCTGATCCACATCCTTAATAAACTGTATCAATCCCGGAAAATAATTCTTCTGGTCATCATACATGCTCATGTGGCTGCCGTTGGTGCAGGTGATGTTGCGGCCGTTCTGTACCTGTGTACTCATCCATTTCATGTGTTCGGGATCCATGGTATCGTGCTTGCCGCCAATGGTTAGCGTAGGTGTTTTTATTTTTGGTAATTCCTTGGTTACGTCCCAGTTCACTAAATTACCGCCAACACCAAACTCGCTGGGGCCCTGCATGGTAACGTATAATGACTGGTTCAGTTTGCCTAAGGAACGGCTTACAGGTTCGGGCCATGGATCTAAGCGGCAAATATGTTTTGCATAAAAATTCGGCATCAGCAGTTCCATATATTTAGGATTTGAAAAATCGCCTTTGGCTTCTATCTGCCTGATGGTATCCAAAATTTTCTGATCAAACTGCGGTGCCAATACTTCCTGTGCATATTTGCCATAAGCCGGGCAGCTGCTCATCATATTGCTGATGATAAGCCCCTTTAAGTTATCCTGGTATTTTAATGCGTACTGCATGGCCAGTATGCCGCCCCAGCTATGCCCAAGTAAATAAAAATTATCCTTGTTTAAATTTAAAGCCTTGCGTACCTGTTCCACTTCTTCCACAAATCTTCCCAGGTCCCACATGCTGGTGTCTTTGGGATTGTCTGAAAGGCCACAACCCAGCTGGTCGTAATAGATCAGCTCAATGCCCTCGGGGAGTAAAAAATTCTCGAAACATTCAAAATATTCATGCGTAGCGCCCGGGCCACCATTAAGTAAGAGCAATTTTATTTTTGGATTATTGCCAATGCTTTTTGTCCACACATTGAATTTGCCTTTTGGTGTTTCAATAGAAACTACTTTAACACCACCTGTTTGAACTTCTTTATACAGATCACCGGTTGCAGCATTTTCAATTTTTTTAGGTTGATTGTTACAACTGAACATGGTAATGATAAAAAAGAAGCAAAGTAATCTTTTCATAAATTATTTTTTTGAAGTTGACTATTTTCCCACAAAGGTACAAAGGTCACAAAGGTTGCTTTGTGTGCTTAGCTTTGTGGGAGGTTTGTAAATTCTTTAAAGATGGTTAATTTTATTTGCGGCCATTCTTCTTTTATAAAACTAAAATACACTGTATCTCTTATAAATCCATCTTCATTTATAGAATGTCTTCTTAAAACGCCTTCTTTTACTGCGCCGATCTTAAGCATGGCTCCCTGCGATTTTAAGTTGAGCAGGCTGGTTTTTAATTCGATCCTGTTAAGGTCCAGTTGTTCAAATCCAAAACTTAGCAATAAAATCTTTGTTGCTTTATTTATGCCGCTGCGCTGTAATGATGGGTTGTACCAGGTCCAGCCAATTTCCAGTCTTTTATCAGGGAAGGAGATATTAGCGTAACGTGTGCAACCGGCATATTGATCTTGTTGTTTATCAAAAATGGCGAAGGGGTAGGAGCGGCCGGTTTTTCTTTCATTTAATGCAGTATCAAAATACCTTCTGAAATCGGCTTCGTTTTTTACTTTGGCTCCGGTAAACTCCCAAATCTCTGTATGCAGCGCAATGGGTAACAAATGCTCATAATGTGCTTCAGTAAGCGGCTCCAGTTTTGAGCGGTCATTCTGGAGTATGATCTCCTGTTCAAAAAAATTTGCTGTCGTGATCATGTGATTTTCTTAATCTGTTAATCCGTTAATCGGTTAATACGTTGAAAAGTTATCTTTTATTTGAGCTGTACGGATTAACTAATTAACGGATTAATTATTTAATCCTTTTATTAATTTGGCAACAATCTTATCAATAGGTAAACTTACTGTTTTTTCCGAAAAATTTTCCCAATCAATAAACCGGAAGGTTTCTGTTTCGCCGGTTTCTTCATACATCTTTAATTGATGTTCATCAAAATCAAATGGCTTATCCCGAAGCGGGGTAGTTATGGGCTCCAATGGTTCAACAAAATAATAGATGGAAAGTATCTGGTGTGCAGGATTGAATGCGCTTTGCTGGTAAAAATCAGTGGTATAAATATGCTCAGTAACTTTTACCCTTAAATTCATTTCTTCCATAAATTCCCTTTCCAGGCAATCCCTTGTGCCTTCACCAAACTCAAGTCCGCCACCCGGGAATTTGGTTATGTATGCTCCACGAATAAACTCATCACTCACCAGCACCTGTTTCTCTTCATTAATTAAAATGCCGTAAACCCTGATGTTGAACATGTTCATTTCTTTAATCGTTTCCAGTAATTCCATACGGCAAAAGCAAGAATTACAACTGATAAAATTACCGGTAACCAAAAAGCCATGTGACTTTCTTTATACGGAATGGGTACATTCATGCCATAAATGCTGGCAATTAATACCGGCACACTTAAAAAGATAGTGAGTGTGGTAAGCCTTTTCAGTACATCATTTTGATTATTACTGATGATGCTGGCAAATGCGTCCAGTGTACTGTTGAGGATATTGGTGTAGGTGTTTGCCATCTCAAGGGCCTGTGATGTTTCCACGATCAGGTCTTCCAGCAGGTCTCTTTCTTCTTCATTTAATTTCAGCACATTGGTACGGCTTATCTTCATCATCAGCAGTTCGTTACTTCTTAACGCCGTAAGAAAATACACAAAACTTTTTTGAATACGCATCAGCTGCAACAACTCTTCATTGCGGTTGCTGTCGTACAGTTTTTGTTCCAGGCTGTTGCGCCGGGTATTGATCTCTTTTAAATAATCCTGGAAATTACTGGTGATCTTTTCAAATATTTTAAGCACCATCATATTCATCCTGTCGGGGTTGCGGTGCTGGAAAGTGCTCAGGAATTTTTTGATGGCTTCATTCTCAAATGAATTAACGGTAACGATCTGGTTATGGGTAAGTATGATACAAATGGGTATGGTGATATAAAACGCATCGCTCAGGTTAAATGAATTGTTCTCGGTTGGTGTTTTGATCACAATAAGTTTTACATCGTCATCAATTTCATACCGGCTGCGTTCGTCAATATCCAGTGAATCCTTTAAAAAGTCAATGGGAATGTCCATGGTCTCACTCAGCTCGGTAAACTCTTCCTGTTTAAGTGGCGGTAACACGTTAACCCAAACTGCATTTTCGGCTTTATCAATGGCAATAGTCTTTTGTTCGGTATTTTTAAAGTACTGGATCATGCGTTTTCAATAGGTTTTTGGATGCTGTGTAAATGATGTTCGGTATGGAAAATGGTAAAATAACAAAGCTCCCTTAGGGTAATGCGGCCAAGCAGTGGGTGTTTTGCCAGGTAACTATCAAGGTCTTTTTCAGGCCTGTTTTTAGCTAACGCAACAATAAATTTAGTCGTTGCTTTATTCCAGTTATCCAATAATTTTTGTTTGCCGTATTTTATTTCGATGGGTTTGGGAATGAACCTGCCACTTGCACGGCCCCCTTCGCTTAATTTTTTATAGTATTTGTCTTTTACTTCCTCATAGGTCCTGGATGCACGGTTTGGTTTACCACCGATCCATTTTACTAAAAACCTGGGAAGCCAGTAAGCAAGGGTAGTGGTATTGGTGGAAATAATAAGGTGCTGCATATTTTCTGCTGCCGACCATTTATTTTCCGGCCTTTTAAAAAGCCTTATCTCATCAATGCTATAGCAGGTTTCAGAAAATTGGTTGAACATATTTTCAGCAGTAGTTATGATCTCGGTTTTGGTCATATATCTATTTCACCTTTGTACACGAATTCAGCCGGCCCGCAGAGCCAGATATTTTCAAAATTGTCTTCGTTGATCTTATCAAATTCCACGCTTAAATTGCCACCGGGCGTTCTCACTTCCACCCGGTTAAAACCATTTTCATTGTGTGCATTCATGAGGGCGGCGGCAGTTACACCGGTACCACAACTGAGCGTTTCGTCTTCCACGCCACGTTCGTAAGTGCGAACAAAAATGCCATCCTCATCAATGGTCTCTACAAAATTCACATTGATACCTTCTTTTTCAAACTTTTTGCTGTAGCGAATCTCCCTGCCGGTTTCCACCACGTCAATATCTTCTACATTATCGGCAAATTTCACAAAATGCGGCGAGCCGGTATTTAATACAGCATAACCCGAATGATAATCCACTTCATGTACATCCTGCATTTTTAACCGCACTATCTCATGCATATCTATATCTGCTTCATGCGGTCCATCTACGGCCATAAAACGGTAACTGCTTTTATACATGCCCCGGTGCTTTGCAAATTTTACCAGGCACCTGCCGCCATTGCCGCACATGCTGCTTTCATTGCCATCGGCATTAAAGTAGACCATGTTAAAATCCAGTTCAGCATGATTACTCAATAACATCAATCCATCAGCACCAACACCAAACCTCCGGTTGCAAATATGTTTTACCTGTTCGCGGGTAAGGTTGTCGTATTTATTATCCCTGTTTTCGAGGATAACAAAATCATTTCCTGTGCCCTGGTATTTATAAAATTCTATTTTCATGTGTTTATTAAATGCCTGAATCTGATATTACCTGTAATGATTGTTTAATTAAATTTTCAACTGCCAGTCCACCATTGGCAGAAAATTCTTTGCTGATGCGGTTGGCAACAATAGCGCTCAGGCTCAGGCTATGGTGCCCCAAAGCATTTCCCAATCCATAAATGGCCGAAGTCTCCATCTCAAAATTAGTTATTCGGTAATTGCCAAACTGAAAATTTGTTAGGTTGTCTATTAACATGGGATAGCCCAATCCCAGTCTAAGTATCCGGCCCTGTGGACCATAAAAACCCGGACAGGTTACCGTAATGCCCTGGTGATAATTGTTGGTAAAATGTTTGATCAATGCAGCACTGGCCATATTTATATATGGAGATATCTTCCCCGAATTTAACTGGGTATGTGTACTGAAAGCCTGGATGATCTGTTTTTCTTCTTCATTGTTTTCTGAACGGTAAAAATGCAGCAGGTTATCCAAACCCAACCCATGGGTGCTGGCAACAAAACTATCAACCGGTATATCTTTTTGTAAAGAGCCGGATGTACCAAAGCGGATGATGTTTAAGCAGGTGAGTTTTTCTTTGATAAGCCTTGTCTCAAAATCTATATTGACCAGGGCATCCAGTTCGTTCAATACAATATCAATATTGTCGGGGCCAATGCCGGTGCTTACACAACTGATCCTTTTTGAACCAATATAGCCCGTGTGGGTAACAAATTCGCGGTGTTTATTCTGAAATTCTATTTTGTCAAAATACTTGCTAACCTCGCCAACCCTGTCAGGATCGCCAACGGTAATGATGGTTTGCGCTATTTCTTCGGGCCGGCAATTTAAATGATATACCGCACCACGGTCGTTAATGATCAATTCAGATTCTGCTATGCGGCTCATATTTTTGAATTTGCCTGTGTAATTTCCTTAAAATTACCCTATTTTTGCGCTGTTAAAAAATGAAATGCTGAATTCCTGATTTTTAATTTTTAATTCATAGTTGGTCCTGTAGCCGAGTGGCTAGGCAAAGCTCTGCAAAAGCTTCTACACCGGTTCGAATCCGGTCGGGACCTCGGTAATAAGGGTAGCGTAAATGCTGCCCTTATTTTTTTAAAGCTTTATTTATCTTTTTGTTGTGCGTTGGTGCTATACCCGCTATGAAAAACTGTCGTTGGAGCTAAGTGGTCTTCATGTAAATGATATATATTCATTGGTTGAAAAATCTGCGGATAGAATTTGTTGCAGTTTTTCACGTAGTACCTGGAAGTCGTTTGGTTTCGTTAGAAAAAATTGTGCTCCAAATTCTTTTGTCAATTCTTTGTCGCGGAGAATATTTGATGTGCTAAAAATACCAACAGGAATTTCGCATAAGCCATTCTCTTTTTTAATTTTAATTAGAAAATCAAATCCGTTCATGACAGGCATATTCAGATCAAGAAAAATAATGTCGGGTAAAGAGGTGCTTACTTTTAATTTATCAAGAGCAATTTTTCCGTCTGTTGCGGTCTCAAACTGCAGTGCCGGATCTATAGATTTAATCACTTCTTTAAAAAAAAAGTGGTCATCCTCATCATCATCAATCAAGAATATTTTATTCATGCTGTTGGTATGTATATAGTGAATGTTGAACCTCTATTGGATTCTCCCTCTGCGATAATAAAGCCGTTGTGATTGGTTACAATTTTTTTGACAATTGCTAAACCAATACCTGTTCCTGAATATTCATTCTTGCCGTGAAGCCGCTTAAAGAGTTCAAATATTTCGGTTGTGTATTGTTTCTCAAAGCCAATTCCATTGTCTGCAATTTTTATTGCGTAATATTCTTTTTGATTGTTTGCTGACTGATGTTCAATTATTTTTCCTTCAATAATTGAAAAAGTAATTTTGATATGTGGTTTAACTGCTGGCCGGCTATATTTGATTGCATTGTCAAGCAAGTTGGTAATGAGTTGTGTTAGTTGAATATAAACTCCGTTTATAGTTGGAAGGTTTTCTGCTTCAATTACAGCTTCTTTCTCACGGATGCTTTCGTGAAGGTCGCTTTTTGATTCTTCCAGAATACGGTTTAAATCGCAAGGCTCAAAAATCAGTTCAGTAGTATTTGTACGGGAAAAATCAAGTAAGGAGTCAATAAGGTTTTGCATTCGTTCCCCCGCTGAAATTATACGATCGAAATAATCCTGGGTTTTGTCCGAAAATTTTTCTGTTTCAATGATGCGTTTGCTGAATGCCTGGATTTTTCTTAAAGGTTCCTTTAGATCGTGGCTGGCAATGTAACTGAATGAATTAAGTTCAGCATTGGTGAGTTCAAGCGTGAGATTTTTTTCCTGTAATTCTTCGGTTCGTTCTTTTACTTTCTTTTCTAATTCTTCAGTAAAAATCTTTTGTTCGGTAATATCGGTGTTGGTTCCTATCCATCCAATAATGTTTCCCTCTTTGTCTTTTTGAGCGATGCTATGACTTAAATGCCATCGGTAAGTTCCATCGTGCTTACGAATGCGCTTTTCAATTATAAAATCCTGCCCGGTTGTAAGAGTATGATTCCATTGCTTCAACTCTTTTGCCAGGTCATCATGAAAAATAATTGCCTGCCAGCCATCATCTTTTAGTTCTTCAAAAGATAATCCTGTGTAATCGAGAAAATATTTATTGAAGAAATTTTTCTTTCCATCGGGTGTTGCCGTCCATATCATGTGAGGAATGGTTTCTGAAAGCGTTCTGAATTTGGCTTCGTTTATAATTATTTTTTCTTCTGTTTTTTTCCGTTCCGTAATATCGCGGTTTACAGCTACGGCCGCAATGGGTTTCCCGTTTTCATCATACACATAAGCAATGGATACGAGTACGCTCACCAGTGTACCGTCTTTTTTGGACTGCACTACTTCGCCTTGCCATTTGCCTCTGGCATCTAACGCTTTTGGCCATGCCTGCTTGTCTTCATCTGATAAAAATTGCGTGCGTAGAAGGTCCATTGCATATTTGCCCATTAATTCTTCGTTTGCATATCCATACAGATTTTCTGCGCCTTTGTTCCAACTGATAATTTTATAATCCATATCAGTGCCTACCACTGCATCGGCAATATTTTCAGTGAGCGTGGCGGCAAGGCGTAATTTGTGATTAACTTCTTCAATTAGTTTGCGTGATTCAACCTGTTGCGTAACTTCCATTCCATGAGACAATAATCTTTCAGTATTTCCTTTTTCGTCCTTCATTGGTTGTATCACTGAAGTATAATAGCGCAAATCCATTTTGCCGGTTCTTTTATTGATTAATTCAACAGGAAATTCATTAGCGTTGAATGGCTCCCCTGTTGAAAAAACATTATTCAGAATATCTATTAAACCCTGTTGTTCTAGTTCAGGAAAAAGTTCCTGAACGGTTTTTCCGGGGGTTATTTTTCTATCAACTAATTTTTCGTATTCAGTGTTGGCAAATTCATAAATATGCGTATCGCCTTTTAAAATTGCAATGCCTGCGGGAGCATTCATAAACGAATTGTAAAGCACCATACGCTCAGTGCTCAGGCGTTGTTCGCTTTCTTCAATCTTTTTGTGTGCTGTTACCTGCGCAGTTACATCAATAGCCACAGCCAAAATACCAGAAACTGTACCATCGGCTTCTCTATATGGTTCATAAACGAAATTTACATAAACCATTTCTATTACTCCATTTCGTGGAAGGTTTATAGGAACTCCATCTGCAGAAAAGGCTTTTCCTGTTGTATAAACTCCATGTAGAATGGCTTCAAAGCCCTGGTCTTTTGCTTCCGGTAAGCCTTCAAAAATTGGTTTATTCATAACTTCTTTTGCAGCTTTGCCCCAAAACTCAAACATTCTGTCATTTGCCAGATCAACAATAAAGTTTTCTCCTTTAAAAATACACATAGCAACCGGGGCCTGTAAAATTGTGCTTCTTAAATTTTCTTCGCTTTTTTGAATGGCAAGTTTGGCAAGACTAACATCTTCTAAACTTTCTTTTAATGCCTTTACAGCTTTTACTTTTTCGGTGGTTTCAATTACGGTAACCAGCACGCCACCTACTTCACCATCTTCTAACCGGATAGGACTGTAAGAGAAATCAAATACACATTCTTCCACATATCCATTCCTGTCCAAATGTAAAATAAAGTCGGGGAACCCAACAGGTGTACCCTGCATTACACCTTCAAACATAGGTCCTATGGTAGTCCATATTTCTTCAAAAGTTTTGCGTGTACCGATGCCCAATGCCTGCGGATGTTTTGTAGCACCAAGAATAGGACGGTAACCATCGTTATACAATTGAATATATTCTTTGCCCCAGGCTATGTACATACCAAAAGGGCAATCGAGCATGATACGTACTGCGATACGCAAACTTTGGGGCCATGTATCAGGACTGCCAACAGAAGTTTTTGACCAATCATATGAGCGGATGAGTTCTCCCATTTGGCCCCCGCCAGTAAGAAACGCAGGTATTATTTTTTCTTCTACTTCCATGATTTATTACTGAATGCTGTGAGTCGATTTTCTTTTGTGAAATGCAAATTTAAAATTAATTTATTCCGTTTAATTCTTTTCAGTTGGTTTTTGTAGTCAGTTTGAAGTCCATATGTCGCCACGAATGACGCACTGCACATAAATATACGCCACTCACAGCCGGTTTTAAAAAAAATGCCATTGATCTTCAAATAACAAGATACACCTAACTTTGCTCCCTCAAATAAAACCAATAATATGTTTGTAAGGGTTCTTCACTGGCTTGGCATTGTAGCCTGTTTGTTATTAATTGCCAGTTGCTTTTTATCATGGACCTATCATGCCGATCTAAACCAGTCATTTACGGGTTTTTACAGTTATAAGAATGAATATGGCAAGCCCGGAAAATTCTTGCTGTTCTTTGGAGCTATAACATTGCTATTTATGGCGCTGCCAAAAGTTTGGGCCAAAAGGGCTAACCTGTTGATCTGCGCCCTTACCATGGCTTATGCCATTAAAACATTCATACTTTTTGGCTCCTGTTATAATAATTACTGTCCGCAAAAAATGTTTGGCTTGTACCTGATGCTGGGCTGTACAGTAGTAATGCTTGTTGCTGCAGTGTTTCCGAATGTAAGAATTGCTGAAAAAAAATAATTCTACTTCTATTGCAATAGAAAGTTGTGAGCCTGAGCTTGTCGAAGGCGGGTTTAGCATAACATACCGGGTTCGACAAGCTCACCCTGACAGACTTCTAAAAAGATTTAATTTTTCTTTACCTCCTTAGCCCAGGCATCTTTTAAAGTAACCGTGCGGTTAAATACCAGTTTACCGGAAGTTGAATCTTTATCCAGGCAAAAATATCCTTTGCGAATAAATTGATAACGGCTTTCTGCAGTTGCTTCTTTCAATGATGGTTCAACCAGTGCATTGGTAATTATTTGTAATGAATTAGGGTTGATCGTGTTTTTAAAATCTCCCTCTTCTCCCAACGGATTTTCGGAAGTAAATAAGCGATCATACAGGCGTACTTCGGCAGGTACAGCATGCGCAGCACTTACCCAATGAATGGTTCCTTTAGCGCTGATGCCACTGGTATCACTGCCACTCCTGCTTTCGGGGATATAGGTACAATGTATCTCCGTAACTTTCCCTGCTGCATCTTTTACAAAGCTTTCGCATTTTACGATGTATGCATTTTTTAAACGGACCATACTGCCCGGGGCAAGCCTGAACCATTTTTTAGCTGGCTCTTCCATAAAGTCTTCCTGTTCTATCCAAAGTTCTTTTCCAAAAGGCAGGTTTCTCTTGCCCATGGATTCGTCGGGCCCGTTCTCACTGCTTAATTCTTCTGTCCTCCCATCTTCATAATTATCAATGATCAGTTTAACAGGATCAAGCACGGCCATTACCCGTAAAGCTTTTTGATTCAGGTCTTCACGCAAACAAAATTCAAGCAGGCTCAGGTCAATAAAATTTTCTCTTTTGGCTACGCCGATCTTATCGCAAAAAGTACGGATGCTTTCGGGTGTATATCCTTTTCTGCGGAAAGCACTGAGTGTTGGCATGCGTGGGTCGTCCCAGCCGTTAACATGGCCCTCGTTAACCAGTTGCAATAATTTCCTCTTGCTCATTACGGTATAGGTCATGTTCAGCCTGGCAAATTCATATTGATGTGATGGAAAGATCTCCAGCTTTTGGATCAGCCAGTCATATAATTCCCGGTGTGGAATAAATTCTAAAGTACAAATGGAATGCGTAATATTTTCAATACTGTCGCTTTGGCCGTGCGCAAAATCATACATGGGATAAATGCACCACTTGTTGCCGCTGCGGTGATGATGGGCATGCTTAATGCGGTATATAATGGGATCCCTCATCAGCATATTGGTATGCGCCATGTCAATTTTTGCACGCAATACTTTTTCACCGTCTTTATATTTACCGGCTTTCATATCCGTAAATAGAGAAAGATTTTCTTCAATGGTCCTGCCCCGGTACTGATTATCTTTTCCGGGTTCGGTAGGCGTTCCCTTCATGGCGGCAATTTCTTCGGCGGTAGAATCATCCACGTAAGCAAGGCCCTTGTTGATCAAGTCAACAGCATAATTGTATAAGGTATCAAAATAATCAGACGTATATAATTCTTCGCTCCAGTTAAAACCCAGCCACCGGATATCTTCTTTAATGCTGTCAACATATTCTGTTTCTTCAGTTACCGGGTTGGTGTCATCAAAACGAAGATTTGTTTTGCCGCCATATTTTAAGCCCAACCCAAAGTTCAGGCAAATGGCTTTTGCGTGTCCAATATGTAAATAGCCATTGGGCTCGGGTGGAAAACGGGTGAGTATGGATCTGTATTTACCGTTGTTCAGGTCTTCTTCAATAATTTCCTCAATAAAGTTGAGGCTTTGCACAGCATCCCGTGGATTTTCTTCGCTCATCATTTTTGTTTTGAAGGGCAAATTTACG
>JBDSXS010000158.1:0-33144 GCA_039926045.1 Ferruginibacter sp. | reverse complement strand
GCCATTAATACCGGCACGGCCAATAAACATAAACCACCGGCAACCAAACCTGCCATCATCCTGTTTTTTATAAATGCGGTAAATAATTCTTTTACATACAACACGCCCAGGCCTATCCAGATGGCACATGCATAAAAGGAGCCAACAAATGCATAGTCACGTTCCCGTGGTTGATTACCAGCCTGGTTCAAATAGAATACAATGGCCAGCCCGGTAAAGAAGAACAGTAATCCGACAATTAAAAAATCGCGTTTGTCTTTAATTAACTGGAATACCAACCCGAGTAAACCCAGGATCAATGGCAGGGCAAAAAGTTTATTATTGGCTTTGTTGTGTTTTAAACTGTCGGGCAGTGTATCCTGGTCTCCCAGGCGCAACTTATCCCAGAAACCAATACCGGTCTTCCAGTTACCGTCTCTCACATTACCCATATTCACGCCCTGTATATCGTTTTGTTTGCCGGCAAAATTCCATAAAAAATACCGCATGTACATCCAGCCAACCTGGTATGATAATGCAAATTTTATATTTTCACCCATGGTAGGTGCACGCTCCCAATTACCCTGCTGGTCTTTTCCAATACCAGCCCATGAAGCATAATAATTAGCATGCCCCTGGTCGTTGCTTTGATCCCACATGCGGGGGAATACATGCATATCTTCCGCTGCATATTGATAAGATAGTTTTCTGCCACCTTCTTTGTACATGCCTTTACCTTTTATGTAAGTAGCTCCGGCATCTTTCATATCGGGGTTACCACTCTCATCCCTTAATACATCGGCCGTAAAATCCTGGCCATATAAAATTGGCCAATCTCCATATTGTTCACGTGCCAGGTAGCTGTTCAGGCTCATCGGGTTATCTACGTTACCCATATCCAAACCCACATTAGCATTGCTTCTTACCAATGTTGTAAAATAAGAAACAAAGCATCCCATCATCAGGAATGCAAAACTCCAAAGGCCTAATTTTAAAAAGTTCCAGTTCTTCCTGATAGCCACTCTTAATCCAAAATAAATGAGTGCAGCGAATAGTACAAAGAAAAATGCGAAGCCGGAAAAGAACGGGAGGCCAAAGGAGTTAACAAACAAAACATCTAAATGTCCTGCCCAGCTAATGGTCCATTGTATCATGGCTTTCTGCACCAGGCCGGTAATTACGCATCCGATCAAAAATGCAAAAAAGGCTCCCCACTTGGTTACTTTATAGCGTTTAAAATAATAGATCATTACAACAGCCGGAATTACCAACAGGTTCAATAAGTGAACACCGATCGATAATCCCGCCAGGAAGAATATTAATATTATCCAGCGGTCTGCCTTGGTAAAATGACCTTTGATATTTTGTTCGTGTTCCACATCAATATTCTGTTCCCATTTAAGCATGGCCCAAAACAGTATGGCTGTAAAAAAAGAAGACAGGGCATATACTTCGCCTTCAACAGCGCTGTACCAGAATGAGTCGGAGAATGTATAAGCCAATGCGCCAACGATACCGGCAGCCATGATGCCATAAATTTTTTCATTGTTTAATTCCGAGCCGTCTTTTGTTACCAGTTTACGGGCAAAATGTGTGATACTCCAAAATAAGAATAAAATGGTAAAGCCGCTTGACAGGGCACTCATCAGGTTTATACCTGTAGCTGCACTATCAGGGCCAAAAGGCGCCATAAATAAACGCCCGATCAATACGAAGAAAGGTGCTCCCGGGGAGTGGGGGACCTGCAGTTTATAAGCACTGGAAGCAAACTCGCCACAATCCCACAGACTGCCTGTGGCTTCCATTGTCATAATATATACGGCGCATGCAATAATGCAAACGATCCATCCGGTAATGTTGTTGATCCGTTTAAAGCTCATAATATAATTTGGTTATAGGTTGGCAAATATAATGATGTTTGGGGTTTGGTGTTTGCCGTTTGTGGTTTTTTTCGACCTCACCCTTCTTCTCCCTCTCCCAAAGAGAGGGAGCGGAGCATGACCTGACTTCCCAACCTCCTCTCCAAAAGAGAGGAGGCGGTGCATCAAACATATCCAAACTTTATATCTACCATATCAATTTCATTTCTTTATTCATCATTAATGCAGTGTATAATCTTCGCTTTTATCTTCCAGTTCCCTCTCCTTTGGAGTTCCTTGCAAAGGAACGAGCGATAGCTCTTGGGGTGAGGTTTCTTGACTGTATCTTTGCTCCATGAAAAAAGCCCTCATCCAACTTCATATAGCTGTTTTTTTAGCCGGTTTTACTGCTATTTTGGGGGTATTGATCGAACTGAATGAAGGATTGCTTGTATGGTTCCGGCTGTTTATTACAGTGGCAACTTTAGCACTCATATTATTATACAGGAAACAGCTGGTGCGGATTCCATTTAAAGATATACTCAGGATCTTTGGGGTAGGAACTATTGTAGCCATTCATTGGGTTACTTTTTATGCCAGTGTAAAATATGCCAATGCATCTGTAGCCCTGGTCTGTTTTAGTGCAACCGGATTTTTTACGGCTTTCTTTGAGCCCCTGATCTTAAAAAGAAGAATTTCTTTGGTTGAAGTTGGTTTGGGACTGCTGGCCATTGCAGGTATTTATATCATATTCGATTTTCACCCGCAATATAAAGTAGGGGTGATCTTTGGCATCATCTCGGCCATGGGCAGTGCTTTATTTCCGATCTACAATAAAAGATTACTGGTCACTTACTCTCCAAGGATACTTACATTTTATGAGTTGGGAGGAGGTTTACTTGCATTAACTGTTTTGGTGCCGTTCTATTTAATGCAATTTCCCGCAGCTTATTATTGGCCTACAGCTGAAGATTGGATGTGGCTGCTGGTGCTGGCCTGGTTGTGTACTGTTTTAAGTTTTGACCTGCAGTTAAATGCCTTAAAAAGGATATCTGCATTTACCGCAAACCTTACTTATAACCTGGAACCTGTATACGGCATCATCCTGGCTTTTATCTTTTTAAAAGAGAACAGGGAACTGCACAGTGAATTTTATATTGGCGTGTTGCTGATACTGCTGGCAGTGGTATTACAGATGATACGTATTTACAGGAGTAGAAAGTTGATACGTTAATCCGTTGATCCGTTGATACGTTACTGGATGATAATGATCTCTGTTTCCAGTTTTGCGAAGGATTTGAACATAGCACTTACGCTGCAATATTTTTCCTGCGATAGTGCAATTGCTTTTTCCAGTTTTGGTTTGTCTGCGACAGCCATTTTTATTTTATAGGTGATCTTTACCCGGTTGTAAATTTTTGGATATTCTTCCCTTACATCAGCATCAATAGCAATACTGAAATCACTAAAAGTTACTTTCATTTTGTTTAACATGGGAACGATATCCATGCCCGTACAACCTCCCAGTGAAGCCAGCATCAGGCGTTTGGGGCTGGGGCCGGTATCTTCGCCGCCATCATCGGCTGTGGTGTCCATCACTACATCATGACCGCTGATGTTTGCTGTAAATGCAATGTTTTTATTGAATACGGTGGTAACTGAATGTGTTGTCATAAATTAATTATTGATAGGATTTATTTTAAAGATCAAAGTTGCATAGCCGGCATTTTCAGCCTGTTCGATCCTGATATTATGTTTACCGTTTAGTTTTACAGATGCTTCGTGATGAGTGTCTTCATCATATTTGTATTTTGAAACATCCCAAAAATCGATGATCAATTTGTCATCAACAAATACTTTTACAATGTCATCTGCTGTAACGCTAATTTTGTATGTTCCTTTTTCAACTTCAACCATTCCTGTTGCAACGGTGGCAAAAGAATCAGCGGGTAAATTTTTTCCAATGGCTCCCCACCAGGTGTAGTCAATTTTTTTTGCCTGTTCAGTTTTTAAAGGCGTGTTATTAAAAATGTTTTTGAACTGTTCATAATCTTTATTTGGATTGTGAGCTGAATCCCAACTATACCAGTTCACGGTCCAGTTTATATCCGGTTGAAAGTCCCTGAATGCAAAGATATAATTACCTGCAGGCTGTTTTTTACCAAAGCGGCCGGTGAATGCTTCACCGCTATATTCCAATTCAAGCTGTACATCAGTACCTGTTCTTTGTGCAGAGATCTCTGCCGGGAATGTTCCTTCCATGCTGGTGATATGCTGCAGGTCTTTTGAATTCCTCACCGACCAGGTGCCTTTTGGCCCAAGTATATCAAAATGGTAAACATTATTGCTGTCGATGTTTTTTAAGAAGATGATGGGGTAGCGGTAATCATAGGGTCCCCATTCGGTTATCTTCATTTGGTCACGACCTTTTTTAAATGTGGTCACCGGGATCTCTTTATTTTTCCAGGTTTCAATTATTGCGGGAGTGGCGGGCCCAAGATAATCAGGCATAGTAGAAAAACCAGTTTCAAGACTGGTAAAGGAACTATCTTTTTTTAGTTGAGTTCCTACATTTGAAAAACTGTTGCCGGTGAAATCAATACTATCTGTTAACGAAGTATTTAATGCCGTCAGGTTATTAATAAAATTATTTTTTGATACCAGGTAATATGTGCTTTGTGTATTTCTTTTTTTTGCATACCCCCAGTCACCGGGCTGTGTTTTTCTTGCCCACAGGCGAATTGCTTCTTTGTCGCTGGTAAATGAATTATTAATTATTGAATTATACTGGCCGTGTTCAATGGCAATTCCAATGCGGTTCTTATAAAATTCATTACCATCAATAAAAGTTTCCCGGCTATAGCCGCCCCAGATACCATGATCACATTCTTTAATAATATTTTCAATGATCTTGTTCCTACTGAAAGTTATTTCAACACCATTTGTCGGAGCATAGCTGAAATCATTTTTATAAACATAGTTATCGTTACATCCGCCTTCACCTGTATCCATGGTTGTTTGTCCCGCCCATAAAAAGAAACCGTCCCCGCCATGTGTTACACTATTGTATGCAAACACATTGTCATTACACTGTTCAAAGATCAAAATGCCTGCACTATCCTGTCCACGGTTATAAAATCCCTGGCTGTGGCCACGTACATTAAAATCAAGTTTGTTATGTAAAATATTATTACGGCTGCTGCGGTACATGCCAATACCAATGGCAGAGTTGAAAGAAAAGTCATTGTCAGTTATCATTCCATCATTACTTCGCATCATCATCAAAGCGCATTGTCCGCCGGTGATGGTATTATTTTTAATAATTGAACTGCCACAATCTTTTAAATAAATGCCGGCGCCATATCTCAGCCACTCGTCATTTTCATTGTGGTGAAAACTCATCCAGTCGCTCACATCTTCATGCAGCCAGGTGCTTTGTAATTGCTGCCGGTAATTATAGCTGAGATCAGAATTTTCTATGGTAAGATCTTTACATCCTTCAGCCATTAAGGCTACTTTATAACCGGTTACCCTGGCATTTTTAAGGGTGATATTATTGCCTTTAATTAAAATGGCCAGGCCGTAGAACTGGTTAGGAAGCTGCTTATCTATGCTTCCCTGTAACAGTGCATTGTCAAAATCAACGGTAATATTATTGCCTTTTATGAGGATCACGGGCCGGTTAAGGGAATCATAGCCATTTATAAGGTAATTCGCTTTCTTTATCTTTACGGAATGGCTGATGGTCATTCCTTTGGTAAGTTCGATGGCAGGGGGCTCAGCCGCTTTTAATGCCCGGACATGCAATAGTGCCAGGGCGAAAAAAATGGTATTTCTCAGCAGTTTCATATTGCTAAAGTTAGTCTTATTAACAATTTGGCTTTAATTGTGGGTAGATTTCAATAAAAAAGCAAAATTTCTTCCCCTTCACACATTGATTATTAATATTAAACCTTACCTTTGCCGTCCAAAAATAAGCACTATGGCTAGAGTATGTCAGGTTACAGGAAAGAAGCCGATCACTGGAAATAAGGTTTCTCACTCAAATATTAAGACGAAACGCAGGTTTTTACCAAATTTGCAGACCAAACGTTATTTTCTTGCAGAAGAAGATAAGTGGGTTACCCTTAAAGTATCCACTGAGGCGATCAGGACGATCAATAAGAACGGTTTACTGGCGGTTGTTAAGAAATTACGTGCTGCCGGCGAAAAGATCTAAATGGGTTCTAAAGAACGAGTACATTAAAGTATTATATAAATTAAATAACAATGGCAAAGAAAGGTAACAGGGTACAGGTTATACTGGAGTGTACCGAACACAAAACAAGCGGTATGGCGGGTACAAGCCGTTATATTACTACTAAGAACAAAAAGAATACACCTGAGCGTTTAGAGTTAAAGAAACTTAACCCTATATTAAAGAAGGTAACTGTTCATAAAGAAATTAAATAATTAATCGATTTGAAGATTTGATGATTTGTCAATTTAGAAATCTTTAAATCAGCTCATTTTCAAATTATCAAATTAATATACCATGGCAAAAGCAGCTAAAACCGCGATAAAAACCAAAGACCAGAAAGCAGCAGCAGATGCTAAGAACTGGACAAAAGTAATACGTACATTACGTAGCCCTAAAACAGGTGCCTATACTTTTAAGGAAGCTATCGTACACAAAGACAAGATCAAAGATTACTTAGCCAGTTAACCAGCGAAGTTTTCTGTATAAGAAATATTTATATAAAAGCTGTTCTGAGTAATTCGGAATGGCTTTTTTTGATACTGGATACTTGATACTGGAAAGAGCTTAATTATCGGAAAGATTTTCAATGAAGTATGCTGTATTATCCAGTATCAAGTATCCAATATTCAGTATCCAATATTCAGTATCCAGCATCTAAATTCAAACATCAATCATGGGTTTATTCGATAAACTATTTGGGAAAAAACAGCAACAGGAAACGCTTGACCAGGGGCTTGAAAAGACCCGTGAAGGCTTTTTCAGTAAAATAACAAAAGCCATAGCCGGTAAGAGTACAGTTGATGAAGAAGTGCTTGATGAACTGGAAAATGCATTGGTAAGTGCCGATGTTGGTATTGAAACTACTGTAAAAATAATTGAACAGATAGAACAGCGTGTTGCCAAAGACAAATACCTGAATACATCTGAACTGAACAGGATACTTAAAGAAGAGATACAAAATATTTTGGTTGCTGCTCCACAAGACAGCAGTTATGTGAATTACGAACTGCCCGCAGGCCATAAACCACATATTATTTTAGTAGTTGGTGTTAATGGTGTTGGAAAAACAACAACTATTGGTAAGCTGGCCCATAATTTTAAACTGGCAGGTAAATCTGTTTTATTAGGCGCCGCTGATACTTTCAGGGCAGCAGCTGTTGACCAATTAACCATTTGGAGCGAACGTGCAGGTGTGCCTATTGTAAAAAAAGAAATGGGCAGCGATCCGGCGGCCGTTGCATTTGATACCGTTAACAGTGGGGTTGCAAAAAATGTGGATGTTATTATTATTGATACTGCAGGGCGACTGCACAACAAAGCTTATTTAATGGATGAGCTTACCAAGATCAAAAGAGTTATTCAAAAAGTGATACCCGATGCTCCTCATGAAGTGATGCTGGTATTGGACGGCAGTACCGGGCAGAATGCGCTGGAGCAGGCAAAACATTTTACTGCAGCTACCGATGTTACAGCCTTAACCATTACAAAACTGGATGGCACTGCAAAAGGAGGTGTTGTATTGGCCATTGCCAATCAATTTAAAATACCGGTTAAATTTATTGGTGTTGGCGAAAAGGCCGAAGACCTGTTGGTCTTTGATAAGCAGGATTTTGTTGATAGTCTTTTTAAACTGCCGGGCGAATAATGTAAGCCCACTTTTTCTTTTTTCTGCTAAATACCTGCATATACTTATAAAAAAGCCCCTGTAGAAACAGGGGCCGGTTACCAAAACTAACTGCTTATGAGAAAATCTTTATTGTTTAATTTTTACAACACAAATATCCAAACATTTATTTTATCCTGCTGTTAAGAAAATACAAAACCCAGTTAAAGTGGCGTTAAAACGAATTGCGTATGCAGCATCCTTTTACAAAAAGATGACAAAAAAAAAGCCGCACGCTATGGCGTGACGGCTATCAACATGTAAGGTCTATTTAGTTTCCTCCCATACCTCCACTGTTCTCAGTTCTCTTTGTTTCTTCTTCAACACCCGATTTGCGTTGGCGTGCAGCTTTTATTTGTGTACTTCCAAAACGCATGCTGAAACTTAATTTGAACTGGCGGCTTTCGGGTTTGCCTTTAAACACACTTTGCTGTCCGCTGAAATCAGATGTGCCCTGGAATTTCAGAGAATTAAATACATCTCCTACAGATGCTTTAATGCTTCCCTTTCCTTTCAATATTGTTTTCAGCACACCGGCATCCACGCTGTAAATGGCCTTGCTTTTAAATGTTCCCTGCCATATGGAAGGTGAATTGTAAAAACCGCTCACCTCAGCCGTAAAGCCTTTACCCAGTTTAAAACTGTTTTGCATATAGAAATTAAATGCAGTTACACTAAGATCAACCTTCCTGATATTGCCTGCCAGGTCGGGCACGCCTGCTTTATAATGTGAATAATAACCATTCAGATTGGTAAAGAAACTATACCATTTGTATTGAAAGGGATAGCTTATGTTCAGGCTCACAATATCCTGCGTTGCCAGGTTTGCTTTGGTTAAAAAGCTTTTAGATCCTTCCGTAGTATCCGGTAACTGGGTGAATATATCTTTCACATGGCTATAGTTCAACCGGGTATTCAGTTTGTATTTATAAGTATGTGAAATCCCAAAACTATTGGTGTATTGTGGGCGCAGTTTTGTATTGCCTTTCATGAAGGTGTAATCATTTATCTTAAATTCAAAAGGGTTCAGGTCCTGGTATGCCGGCCTGTCTATACGGCGGCTGTAGGTAAGTCCCCATTGGCTCATTGGGTTTTTATTGTAAGTAATGGCCGCACTTGGGAAAACATCTACGTAATTACGCTGAATGGTCGAATCATAATTTTCATATGCTGAAGTAGCGCTATTGTATTTCAAGCCGGATGATGTTCCTTTTGAATTGGTATTTTCCACCCTTACACCTGCCTGTATCATAAAACCACCTTTCAGCGTGCGGTTATAGTTAACGTAAGCGGCATTAATGTTTTCATTGTACTTAAAACGATTACTGCGGTCCTTGTCATATACTTCATTGCTGCCATAAACATTGTAACGCCTGAAATCATTATCTGTATTTACAAATCCTATCTTACCTCCAAAACCCAGTCTACCTTTTTTGAAATTCTGTTCATAGTCTGATTTAACGGAAAAAATAGTGATGTCTGTTGGTGAAACCATGTGGTATACATTACTATTAAGCTTGTTACCGGCCGCATCATAATAATCATTCGGTTGGAATTGGTCATTACGCAAATTGAAAAAACCATAGTCAGCATCAATGTTCAGTTCTTTCCCACCTGCAACGGAATACCGGTAATTCAGGTTAGCATTTACATTATCTCTTTTTGTTTTGTTATTACCTGTAGCAAATAAGGTACGGTTAAGTGTGTTTGTTGGTATATAAGTTATTTTCATCGGCCCTTCTGTAGTGGTAACATTGTTCGAAATATTTCCGTTTACTACAACTCCAATGGTGCTTTTCTTGTTGATGAAATAATCCATTCCTGCTTTAAAATTATGAGAACCTTTATTACGGTTTAAAATGCGGTTGGTTTGGTAAAAGGCAGTATCAAATTGAATTCTGTCCGAAGTAATATTGAATTCGTTCAATGATTCACTGAAATTGTAATTCCCAAAAATATTCATTTTAGTGTTGCGGTGGTTAAGCGCAAAACCCGTATTATACTTGGCATATATACCAATATTGTATCCTGCATTTACCGATCCATTGGTACCAATAGTGAGGTTCTTCTTTAGCCTGATATTAATGATACCGGCATTTCCGGCTGCTTCATATTTGGCAGAAGGGTTGGTGATGATCTCTATTGCTTCTATCTGCGATGATTGCAGCGATTTTAAATAAGCGGCAAGGTCGGCACCGGCCAGGGGGCTCGGTTTACCATCAATATAAACCCTTACGCCATTCTTTCCGGCAAGACTGAGGTTATCATCTTTATCCACCATAACACCGGGTGACTTACGTAATAATTCAAGCCCGTCATTACCTATAGCATTTATGGTTCCCTCAACATTTAAAATGGTTTTATCAGCTTTTACTTCCACCATGGGTTTTTGAGTGGATATGGTTACTCCCGACAAACTTTTTGCCGAAGGTTGTGCAGTTAATACTGGGGCTGTCACTGTTTCGTTTTCTTTAACTTCAAAAACAGGTGAACTTGTTTTTTGCATGCTCACCACTGAGGAACTTACAAAATATCTGCCCGGTTTAGTTGACAGCATTTCATAGCTTCCGTTACTGTTGGTAACAGCAGTTTTTACCAGCGAAGAGTCTTTGGCTTTCTGCAGCATAATGGTGGCAGAAGCAAGTGGTTTTCCGGTGTTGTCATTGATCTGCCCCGTGACTTTTGATTGGCTTTGTGCGTTGATACCTGAGGCAGACAAGAGGCTAATTGCTGCGATAAGTAGTGATTTTAGTTTCATGGTTTATACTTAAATTTTGTTTTTTTAATTTCGGGCGCAAGTTAATTAAGTTCAATTGTAATGGAAGTGTCATATTTCATGAATTGAGTATTTTAAGGATGAATGGTAACTTTTAGATTACTGATAGCACTTTTTGGTAAACAGAGGGTTTTTGGACGGTGAATATTCAAAAATCTGCGGTTTTTTAACCATTTCTCTATCTTTTTCGTAAGGAAAGTCCGTAAGCTGTTTTCATATCAATAAAGACGATTGTTGGGAAAGAATGTTTTAGATCTTTTGAAATTCCATTACCCTTCTTTGAATTCGTTGAGCTTATTGAGAAAATCCTGTGCTTTCATAACAGCCAATAGTGCAATTGTAAAAGCTTAACTTTGCCGCCAATTATTATGAAGACAAAGTCAATTAAACGGGATAAGGTAAACATCATCACACTGGGATGCAGTAAGAACATGGTAGATAGTGAAGTGCTGAGCGGACAACTGATCGCCAATGACATTGATGTGGTGCATGAGAACGTAAAGAAAGATCATAATATAGTGGTGGTAAACACCTGTGGCTTTATTGAAAAAGCAAAGGAAGAAAGTATCAATACCATTTTGCAACAGGTTGAATTAAAGCGGAGGGGTAAATTAGATAAAGTGTATGTCACCGGCTGTCTGAGTGAACGTTATAAAAATGACCTGGAAGAAGAGATACCCGAAGTGGATGCTTATTTCGGCACCATGGAACTTCCCAATATTTTAAAAACCTTTGATGCTGATTATAAGAATGACCTGATGGGGGAACGCTTGTTATACACACCCCAGCATTATGCATATATGAAAATAAGCGAAGGCTGCAACCGTACCTGTTCGTTTTGTGCTATTCCTTTAATGAGAGGACAGCATGTGAGCAGAACCATTGAATCGCTGGTTGATGAAGCCAAACGTTTGGTTGACCGGGGTGTTAAAGAAGTCATGCTGATCGCACAGGAGCTTACCTATTACGGATTGGATATTTATAAAAAAAGAGAACTACCTAAATTATTGCATGCCCTGGCCGATGTAAAAGGATTGGAGTGGATCCGGTTGCATTATGCTTATCCTTCTAAATTTCCGATAGAGATCATTGATGCAATAAAAGAAAGAGAAAACATCTGCAACTACCTGGATATGCCTTTGCAGCACGCTGCCAATAATATGCTTAAATTGATGAAACGGCATATCACCCGGGAAGAGATGGAAGACCTGGTTGGCGAGATCCGTAACCGTATGCCGGATATTTGCCTGCGTACTACTTTAATTGCAGGTTTCCCCGGCGAAACAAGAGATGACGTGGAAGAACTGAAAACCTTTTTACAAAAAATGCGTTTCGACAGGGTTGGTATCTTTACCTATAGCCACGAAGAAGGTACAAGTGCACACGACCTGGTTGACAATATACCTGCAGCAGAAAAAGAAGAAAGGGCACAGGAAATAATGGAAGTGCAACAGGAGATAAGCCTGGATAAAAACCAGGCCAAAGTTGGCAAAACATTTAAAGTACTGATCGATAAAAAAGAAGCCGGCCGTTATCTGGGCCGTACCGAGTTTGATAGCGTGGAAGTGGACAATGAAGTGATCATCGCTTCCAAAAAGAAATTAACGATCGGCGAATTTGTGAACGTAAAGATCACCAAGGCTTACGATTACGATATTGAAGGAGAAGTAGTATAAATTTTGGCTAAGAGTATAAAAGAGAAAAAGAGGTTAAAAGAGAAAGGTATTCCAATTGATTATTTAAAATTGATTATTATTGGATAATGATTAATAAAGCAAAGCATATTTCTTACGAAGCCACAGGCAGGTTCTCAAAGATTGTTTTGGATTATATAAAAGGAGATAACAAGCTTCTAGATTTTTATGCTCACCCGGTATCTCTTGATGGAATTAAAGCTGCAATTTCTGAAAGGAAAAAATACCCCACCAATAGAAAATTACTGGTAGATGTTTTGGAAAAACATTATACAAAAGAGAAGACTACAACACAACAACAATTAAACATACAGCAATTAAACAATGATAATTGCTTTACCATTACTACTGCACATCAACCCAATATTTTTACCGGGCACCTGTATTTTATTTATAAGATAATGCATGCTATCAAACTTTGTGAAAAGCTAAAAGCAGAAATGCCCGAAAATGATTACGTGCCGGTATTTTATATGGGCAGCGAAGACGCTGATCTGGAAGAACTGGGGCATATATATATTAATGGTGTTAAACAGGAATGGAAAACAAACCAGGCAGGCGCTGTGGGTCGTATGAAAGTGGATAAGGCATTGGTAAAGATGCTGGCTGATATTGAAGGAGAGATAGCTGTTCATCCACATGGCAAGGAAATTATTGACCAGATGAAAGCCTGTTATACCGAAGGCACAACGATTGAAAAAGCTACTTTTAAACTGCTCAATACATTGTTTGGTGAATACGGGTTGATCGTTCTATTACCCGATGATGCAGATTATAAAAAATCTTTTATTCCTGTTGTTGAAAAAGAATTAAAAGAGCAGTTTTCTCACAGCATTGTAGCAGGCACGGTTGCCAAATTCCCAAAGGAATATAAAGTACAGGCCAGTGGCAGGGAACTGAATATGTTTTATTTGAAAGACAATTTGCGGGAACGCATTGTTGAAGAGGATTCCTCACAGAGTTCTGCGAAAAAATTCAAAATTCATCCCGCCCCAGGCGGGATGAAATTGGAATTTGATGAAACTACGATAATAAAGGAATTGCAACAGCATCCGGAAAACTTTAGTCCCAATGTAATCCTTCGTCCCGTTTTCCAGGAGATGATATTGCCCAATATTGCTTTTATTGGTGGCGGTGGAGAGATCGCTTACTGGCTGGAACTGCAACAGGTTTTTGCAGCAGTTCAGGTGCCATTCCCGGTTTTGGTTTTACGTAATTCTTTTTTACTGGTTGAAAAAAATGATAGTGAACAGGCAAAGCGTTTGGGTTTTTCTATCAATGACCTGTTTACAACGGAAAATGAATTGATGAATGTATTGGTGAAAAGAGACAGTGAAGTGCAGTTAAGTTTAGAAAAAGAAAAACAGGCGATCCATGCGTTTTATGGCGGGTTAAAAAACACAGCAGGCGCCGTGGATAAAACCTTGCAGCCACATACAGAAGCACTTGAAAAACTGGCTTTAAGAAAAATAGGTGCGCTGGAAAAGAAAATGTTGAGAGCCGAAAAGAAAAAATTTGAAGCACAGCAGCGGCAGTTGAACAAACTGAGATCGAAATTATTTCCACATAACAGCTTACAGGAACGCATTGAGAACTTTATGCCCTTTTATGCTAAATGGGGTAAGGCACTTTTTACATCCGTTTATGAAAACTCTTTAGGACTGGAGCAGGAGTTTGTGATTGTAGAAGAGGAATGACCCTTACACTTTCGGAGAAATTGCGTATTTTTAATCAAGGCCTGGTTTAATAACCGGGTAGAAAAATGATAATTTATGGCAACCGTAAAGAATATCTTAGAAACTAAAGGGAATGCAACTTTTACCATTGAGCCTGACACATCAATTTATCATGCCCTGGAATTAATGGTTGAAAAAAATGTAAGTGCCCTCCTGGTGATGGAAAACGAAAAACTGGCCGGCATTTTTACTGAAAGGGATTATGCACGTAAAGTGGCCCTCAAAGGAAAATCTTCAAAAGATACACTGGTAGGCGAGATCATGACAAAGGACCTGGTGACCGTTTCGCCAACCAGTACCATTGACGAATGCATGGAATTGATGACTGGCAAATTCATCCGCCATTTACCTGTGGTTGAAGATGATAAACTGGCCGGGATCATTTCTATAGGCGATGTGGTAAGGTGTATTATCCAGGAACAAAAATCGATCATCGGGCATATGGAGCAGTATATTGCCGGATCGTAAATTAATAAAACACAATTTTACCGGGGTTCGTTTCTTGCGAACCCTTTTTTATTACCGGCATCCATTCCTGTATCAAAAACTCCTGAACTATTTTAGAAAACAGTTTCTTTATGTGTAATTTATTTTAATTTTAAAGAGACTTAAAACATACGCCATACATTAGCGGGTTCTGAAGATGCATTTAGAGCCGGATATATTTAAAGCAAAAATAAAATAAATCATGAAAAAAAAAATCGTCACATTAGCTTTCACATTGTGCATTTTTGCACTAAACAGTACAAATGTCTTTGGTCAGAAAAATAAGGAGTTGGAATTTCCTGCTGAGTGGAAAGGATTTAATGGAACTCTGTTGGTTGTGGATGAATATGACAAGGGGCCATATCATGATCAATTAACTGATTTATTTACGTCGGTATATACTGCCAAAGTTAAATTTATATCTCAAATTGATACGGTTCTCTATAAGCCTAAAGATTATCCTTATTTAGTTAAGCGTGACTTCAAAGCCTCAGGGCAATTTGGAGGCGTAGCCGGAAGTTCCAGTAGTTATACTTCCTGGCATTTTTGTTTGGTTGAAACCAATAATTTAACTGGTGTATGCACAAAATCGTATAATCAAAATAAGTGGGATAAAGGTTTGAAATTCTTTGTAGAGCAATTAGAAAATGCCCGAAAATAAAAATTTAAATATTTTATAATGATCGCTTCTAACTTTTATTTTACTGCAGGAGTATTTTTTTTATCAGCACAATTTGCCCCAGGTGATAATGAATATGTTCAATGATCCCGTGAATATTGCTGTAATAGTTCCCGTATTTTTCGTCTGAAAAAAAATCCCCAAGTTTATGTTCCGGTAATTGCTCAACCAGGCTGGCAAAAGTTTCGGCATCCGCCCAGGTTTTATTCAGCAGTTTTTCCCAGTCTTGGGGTGATCGTATCGGTGGACAGTCGAAACTGTATTTATCATTGGCATCCAGTGGCTCTCCCTGCAAAACTTTAAGCACTGCACTCACAAAATAATTCATATGGTAAACCAGCGTGGCAATCGTATTAAAAGAATAAACGGGTGATGTAGCCTGTTGCCAGCTTACATCATTAAGGGTTTCTTTAAGGTTTGATGCCGTCCAGTTCCCTCCAAAATGTACATATCTAAAGTGCTTTGCTATTTGTGCCGGTAAGTTCATGTTGCTGGATTTATATCAACTTATCAGGTGTAATAGGTAATTGCCTTATTCTTTTTCCTGTAGCATAATCCAGGATTCGCTTTTCCATTATTTTGCTTTGAATGTTCAACCCATTTTCACTTCACTCAGGGACTAGTCAAACTCATTCCTGAAACCAAAACTCTTTACATTCTTCACGCTTTCCATTACAATATCATCCTGGTATTCTTTAAAGGCTTCTAATTTGCCTGCAATGGAAGTATCGTGCAGTGCTAGTATTTGTGCGGCAAGGATACCGGCATTTTTTGCGCCGTTGAGTGCAACGGTTGCAACGGGTACACCATAGGGCATTTGTAAAATAGAGAGAACAGAATCCCAGCCATCAATGCTGTTGGAAGATTTAACGGGTACACCAATAACGGGTAAAATGGTTTGTGCGGCGATCATGCCAGGTAAATGGGCAGCACCGCCGGCACCGGCAATAATAACTTTTAAACCACGCTCTTTTGCTTTCATGGCATATTCACGCAGGCGCTCGGGTGTACGATGTGCAGATACAATCGTGAGCTCGGGCTCTACTTCAAACTGGCGAAGCATTTCTGCTGCTCCCTGCATGATCTCCAGGTCGCTTTCGCTGCCCATTACAATACCAACTAAAGGATTACTCATCGTGCTTTTATTTTTTGCAAGATAATTGTTTTTAACAAAGGATCGATACCTTATCAGATCTAAGCCAGGGAGAAAAATTAAGTAAGGCGGAAGAAGGCATTTCTTGTATGCATTACACAAATGCTATGCAAGTAGCTGCAAAGAAGCTCCTATGAGGAGCTTCTTTTGATTTATCATCCAGTATCTTTACAGGTATTAATTATCAAGTTTAAAATTTACGGGTAATGTATAAAAGGTCTTTACATTTTTACCCTTAATAACTCCCGGTGTCCAGGTTGGCATTTTATTGATGGCTCTTAAAACTTCATCTTCCAGTCCATAACCAACTTTATTGCCCACTATATGTGGATTGGAAACCTTACCCATTTCATCTACGGCAAAGTTTACAGTTACAACCGCTTCTATGCCATTCTCATTTGCATCAGCAGGATAGGTAATATTGTTATTGATAAAATTATCCAATGCACCCTTACCGCCCGGAAATGTTGGTAATACTTCCACGTTGCTGTAATATCCTTCTGCATCCTTATCCATTGCGGCTGTTTTATTCTTTGTCATCATTACCGTACTTACTTTACCCTTCTTTCCTTTTAATGCAGGATTTGGTTTTACAGTGGAAACATGGTTCAAGGTATCTGCATTCACCACCTGTGGCGTATCTGTAACCATTACCTGGGTAGTATCAGGAACTGATGTTTCAGTTGTTTCTGTTGTACTTTCTGAATTACAACCTGTAATCAATAAAGCACCCGAAACTGCTATCATTGAAAAGAAATTAATTAGCTTTTTCATAAAAATTATTTAATGATTAAATGTATAAAGGATTATCCTCCAAATGATCTTTAAAAATCATGCCACAACAGTTGAAAGTGGGAACTACATAATAAAGATCTCAATTTAATGAAGTTTACATGTTGTATCATCAATAAAGCATTAGTACAGAAATCTTTACACTATTCCGGATATACAAGGTATAGGCATGATATTGGCTTAAAGTGAAATACATGAGTTCCTATAAAAAGAAGGCCGGGAAAGATATATTTGAAATTCTTCCACAGGCTATAGCTTCATTTAAGAAAAACATGATCGAACCCTTTTTTGGGGAAAGGGAAAAGTATGTAGAAGAGCGGGCACCGTTAAGGGCCGAATTATTTACAGAAGAAAAGTTGCGCCAGCACGCCAGATCCATTTCCAAAAAACATGAGCTCATCCTGGGCCATCCCTCAGAGCAATTATTAAAACGCTTTGCCGAAAATGAAAACGTGTTGCTGGAAGTTCATACCATGTTAACCGAAGTTGTGAACCGCAACGAAAGAATAGTACCGGCAGCAGAATGGTTACTGGATAATTTTTACCTGATAGAGGAACAGATATATTTGGGAAAAAAGCATTTCCCCAAAGGATACAGCAAAGGATTGCCGCAATTGGCCAAGGGCCAATCTGCCGGATTGCCACGGGTTTATGATATTGCTGTGGAAATAATTTCCCACACGGATGGTCATATTGACCTGCAAAATCTAACTGGTTTTATCAATGCGTACCAAACCACCACATTTTTAAAGTTGGGTGAATTGTGGGCATTTCCCATTATGCTCCGGCTGGCGCTTATAGAAAACCTGCGCCGGCTTTCCATACAGATGGCCATAGATATCAGCAATAAATCACTTGCTGCGGAGTGGGCCGGTAAACTGATAGATACAGCCGAAAATGATCCAAAGAACCTGGTGTTAGTGATTGCAGATATGGCGAGGTCATCGCCGCCCATGGTAAGTTCATTTGTTGCGGAACTTACCAGGCGCCTGCAGGAAAAAGGAACCAGCCTTTCTTTACCGATAAACTGGATAGAACAGCAGCTATCCGAAAATGGATTAACCAGCAATGAATTAATTCAACTCGAAAATCAAAAACAGGCTGCCGACCAGTTATCGATCAGTAACAGCATCAACGGCCTGCGTTTTTTAGCCGGTACAGACTGGCGAGAATTTGTTGAGAGCACAAGTATAGTTGAAGAAATTTTAAGGAAAGAAGATGATGTATACAAGGATATGGATTTTAATACCCGGGATCTTTATCGCCATTCGGTAGAAAAAATTTCAAAGTACAGCAAGTTATCCGAACAGGAAGTTACAGAGATGGCCATTGCAGCGGCTAAGGAAAATAAAGATAAAAATGATGTGTCATCACATGTTGGTTTTTATCTTGTAGGAAAAGGATTATTGTGGTTACAGAAGCAGGCCCATATGAAAGCTTCTAAAATAGAAACCTGCCGCAAGATCAGCAATCGTTTTCCGTTGGCCGTTTATGTTGGCGCTATTTTATTGATAACCGGGCTTATAAGTTGGGGACTAATCACTAAAGCTCATGTAGATGGTTTGAATAGCTGGAAACTTGTTTTAACCGGGATAGTATGTCTTTTGGTTGCAAGCCAGTTGGCCGTAGCTATCATAAACTGGTTGGCCACCGTGTTGGCCCGGCCAGGTTTTTTGCCCCGCATGGATTTTTCAAAAGGAATACCGGATGAATACCGTACCATGGTGGTAATACCTACTTTGCTAACCAGCACAACAAGTATCAATGACCTGGTTGAACTTTTTGAGATACGTTTTCTTGCCAACAGGGATGCTAACCTTTGTTTTGCTTTATTAACTGATTTTAAAGATGCGCCTTCAGAAACTTTAGCCGATGATAAGATATTATTGCAGGCTGCAAAGGACAAGATCGTTAACCTGAATAAGAAATACGGGCGTGACAGTAATGATACTTTCTTTCTTTTTCACAGGCCCCGTACCTGGAACAAAAAAGAAAAACTGTGGATGGGTTATGAGCGCAAGCGGGGCAAACTTGCAGCATTGAATCAATTGATACTGGGTCATCATGATAACACATTTTCCACGATCATTGCTGATGAAAATATTTACAGGACCGTAAAATTTATTATCACCCTTGATACCGATACCCAGTTACCACGTGAGTCGGCCTGGAAGATGGTAGGTACACTGGCACACCCGCTGAACCATGCCATTTTTTCTGAAAAGAAACAGAGGGTAACACAGGGATATACTATTCTGCAACCCAGGGTTTCCAATAGCTTACCTGCCGATGAAGATTCTATGTACAGCAAGATACATGGTAATGAGCCCGGCACCGATCCTTACACCCGTGCTGTATCAGATGTTTACCAGGATCTTTTTGGCGAAGGTTCTTTTATTGGAAAGGGTATTTATGATATTGCTGCATTTGAAAAAACGCTGAATGATAAATTTCCTGAGAACCGTATCCTCAGCCATGATCTCCTCGAAGGTTGTTATACCCGTTCGGGACTTATTACAGATGTACAATTATACGAGGAGTATCCTTTGCAATATATTCCGGATATGCAGCGCCGGCATCGCTGGATCAGGGGAGACTGGCAGATCGCAAGCTGGATATTTCCTTTTGTAAAAGAACATGACCGGAAGCTGCATAAGAACCCGCTTTCCACGCTTTCACGTTGGAAGATATTTGATAACCTGCGGCGGAGCATGGTACAGATATCATTGTTGGTACTGCTGGTTTTTGGTTTTGTTATTTCTCCGGCAACCTGGTTTTGGGCAGTGGCGGTAACGCTGATCATGCTGGTTCCGCCGGTGATCAATTTTATCTGGGCACTATGTACAAAACCTGCAGACGTGATCTTCATGCAGCATTTTCATTATTCATTAAAAACTGCCAAAGACCAGTTTGTCCACTTTCTTCTAAACATAAGCACCATGCCTTATGAAGCATGGCTTAACGCAGATGCGATCCTGCGCACTTTATGGAGAATGCTGATCTCCCGAAAAAATTTATTGCAGTGGAATCCTTATCCTCATCAGCACAAGCAAAGAAGCCTTTTTCAATATTACCTTACCATGTGGTTTGCACCGTTTTTTGCAGTAGCCATATTCATATACCTTGTTCTTTATTCCCCACTCACCTTAACTTTTACAATTCCTTTGTTGGGTTTGTGGGCATTGTCGCCATTGTTTACATGGATCATCAGCCGGCAGGCGGTAAATAAAGAGATGCATATATCAGCACGGCAAACAACTAACCTCCGTATGCTTGCGAGAAAGACATGGGCTTTTTTTGAAACATTTGTTACAGCAGAAGAGAACTGGTTACCTCCTGATAATTACCAGCAGGAACCGGTTGAAAGAATTGCACACCGCACTTCTCCCACGAATATCGGGATGGCATTATTATCCAATCTTGCAGCTCATGATTTTGGATATATAACAACGGGCAGGTTAATAGAACGTAGTTCCAATACCATTAGCACCCTGCAGCGAATGGAAAAATATCATGGCCATTTGTTTAACTGGTATGATACTTTGTCGTTGGTTCCTTTGGCACCCAAATATATTTCTACTGTTGACAGCGGTAACCTGGCAGGGCATCTCATTGCTTTAAAACAGGGTTTGCTTTCGCTTGCCAATAAAAAGCTATTAGATGAATCATTTTTTGAAGGTTTTATAGATGTGGTGAACATCATTGCGGAAAAAGCATCCTCACCCCCTGTATCAGATCCACTGGTACAGCTGGTATATGATATCAAAGAAAATTACCCCACTGCATTGAATGACCTGGCCGGCACAACAGATTATATTCAACAGTTGCAGTCCCGTTTTTCACAACTTATTGCAGACCTTAACCTGGATCCGGAAACTGAATCATATTGGTGGGCGCAAAAAGCAACGGCACAGATCACCGAAGCCATCAATGAATTGAGATCACTTTGTCCATGGCTGGCATTACCGGGAACCCCTCCACGATTTGCCGAACTCATTCCGTCCCTGCCATCCATGCCCACGCTTAAACAGTTGTCGAGGATAGAAAAGATACTGCTGCATAAAATAATGGAATTCGATTCTGCAGATAACAATGCATCAGAAACGGAATGGCTTAATAATTTCAGGATGGTGATCACAGAAGCAGACCGTCGTGCCAAAGAGATCATGATCACCTTGCAGCAACTTGCAGTAAAATGTACGGAACTGAGCAATATTGATTATGACTTCCTGTATTTCCGTACACAGCATTTGCTTACCATTGGTTATAATGTTGATGAACACCGGAAGGACAATGGATTTTACGACCTGCTGGCTTCTGAAGCAAGGCTTACCACATTTACAGCAATAGCGAAGGGCAAACTACCGCAGGAAAGTTGGTTTGCATTAGGCAGGCAACTTACCAATATTGGCACAACACCTATTCTTTTATCATGGAGTGGTTCTATGTTCGAATACCTAATGCCATTACTGGTAATGCCCACGTATGATAATACTTTGCTTGATCAGACCTATAAAGCCATCATTCAAAAACAAATTGATTATGGTAAAAAAAGAGGGATTCCCTGGGGTATTTCCGAATCAGGTTACAATGCCGTAGATGCTAACCTCAATTACCAGTATAAGGCATTTGGTGTACCTGGTACCGGTTTTAAACGTGGGCTGGGAGAGGACCTGGTTATTTCCCCCTATTCAACTATGATGGCTTTGATGGTTAACCCCGATGAGGCATACGATAACCTGCAGGTAATGAAAGAAGCCGGCTTTGAAGGCAAGTATGGTTTTTTTGAAGCCATCGACTATACCAGTTCCCGCCTGCAAAGAAAAAATAAATTTACGGTCATCAGGTCTTTTATGGCACATCACCAGGGCATGGGATTTTTATCCATTGCCAACCTGTTATTGAATAACCCCATGCAAAAAAGATTTGCATCCGATATACAGGTCCGCTCAGCGTTGCTGTTATTGCAGGAAAGGATACCGAGGATCAGTACATTTTATTCTCCGGCTCTGCATGCTTCGGATACAGGTTTTGCTTCAGGTAATGACACGTCCATGAGAGTGATCAATACACCGCATAGCGCCATACCGGAAGTACAGTTGTTATCCAATGGTAAGTATCATGTTATGGTTACCAACTCAGGTGCAGGCTACACCCGCTGGAAAAATATTGCAGTCACCCGCTGGCGGGAAGATACCACCTGTGATAACTGGGGAACATTTTGTTATATACGCGACCTGGATAATGATATTTTCTGGTCCGCTTCATACCAGCCTTCATTAAAACAGGGCGATAATTATGAAGCGGTCTTTTCGCAGGGGCGTGCAGAGTTCAGGCGTACTGATATGTCACTGGAAACACATACAGAGATCGTGGTATCGCCGGAAGATGATATTGAATTAAGAAGGATACATATTACCAACCGCTCACGCAAAAAAAGAACGATAGAAATTACAAGTTATGCAGAAGTAGTATTGGTGCCGGCTCTTGCTGAAGAAATGCACCCCGCATTCAGCAATCTTTTTGTTGAAACCAACATCAATAAAGACAAGCATGCTATTATATGCACACGCAGGCCACGTGCGGCTGACGAACAGGTACCATGGATGTTTCATTTAATGAAAGTGAAAGATGCAGAAGTGATCGACATATCTTATGAAACAGACCGTAGCAAGTTCATTGGTCGTGGTTATAGTATTCACAAACCCAAAGTGATGAACAATGATGCGGATCTATCTGGAAGTAAAGGTGCAGTGCTTGACCCCGTCGTGTCTATCCGTTACCGCATCATCATAGAACCCCATGAATCAGCAACCATTGATATCATCATGGGCATCGCCGAAACAAAAAATCAATGTGATGCATTGATAGATAGATACCAGGACCAACAATTAACCAACCGGGTACTGGAATTAGCCTGGACACACAGCCAGGTCATACTCAGGCAAATAAATGCCGCAGAATCCGATGCACAATTATATGCACGTCTTTCTGCTTCCATCATATTTGCCAATAATTCACTGCGTGCAGATCCCGCTGTTATCATAAAAAATCAACGGAGCCAATCAGGCTTGTGGGGTTATTCCATCTCCGGTGATCTTCCCATTGTATTACTGCAGATAGAAGACTCCGGAAATATCGAGCTGGTGAAACAAATGATACAGGCACATGCTTACTGGCGGATGAAAGGACTGGTTGTTGACCTGGTGATCTGGAATGAAGATCATGGAGGATACCGGCAGGTATTACAAAACCAGATACTGGGCCTTTTAGTGCCGGGTACCGCATCAGATATAAAAGAACAGCCGGGCGGGATCTTTATCCGTTCTTCCGACCAGATATCCAATGAAGACAGGATATTGTTTCAAACAGTAGCCCGTGTTGTTATTTCAGACCGTTTAGGTACACTGGAAGAACAATTGACAAGACGAATTAAATTAAAAGCCAGCATTCCATATTTCAGTCCCACAAAATTTCATGCTTCAAGCTTTACTGCTGTTGAGCAACCTGCAGGCCTGCAGTTCTTTAACGGTACCGGTGGTTTTTCAGCAGACGGCAAAGAATATGTGATCATCACCACGCCTGACCAGGTAACTCCTGCACCATGGAGCAATGTGCTTGCTAACCCCAACTTCGGCAGTATCATTACAGAAAGCGGTCAATCATATACCTGGCTTGATAATGCCCATGAATACCGGCTAACACCATGGAATAATGATCCTGTAAATGATCTGAAAGGAGAAGCATTTTACCTGCGGGATGAAGAAAGCGGAAGGTACTGGTCGCCCTGCCCGTTACCCTGCCGTGGTGCATCACCCTATATTACCCGCCATGGATTTGGTTACAGCATTTTTGAACACAGCGAAGATGGAATTGAATCCAGCATGACAGTGTATGCAGATATAGAAGCACCTGTAAAATTCATTGTATTAAAACTGCATAACAGGTCACAGCGGGCAAGAAAATTATCTGCAACGGGTTATATAGAATGGATACTGGGAGACCTGAAAGCCAGAACACAGATGCATGTTGTAACTGAACTGGATAGCCGTAGTGGAGCCATTCTTACACACAATGCCTACAACAGCGAATTTGGAAGCCATGTAGCTTTTTTTGATGTGGATGATGCCAACAAAACCTTTACAACAGACCGTACTGAATTCATAGGCCGTAATGGTACGATGACAAATCCCGATGGTATGGCCCGGGCAAGATTTTCGGGCAGAACAGGCGCTGCACTTGATCCCTGTGCTGCATTACAGGTCATGTTTCTCCTGGAAGATGATGAGGAAAAACAGGTGATATTCAGGTTGGGTGCAGGTAAGCACATGCAGGATACACTGGAGATCATTAAAAGATTTGAGGGTAGTGGTGCTGCAGAAGAGTCATTGAATAGGGTGAAGCAATATTGGCAACACATCCTAAGTATGGTGCAGGTTGAAACGCCCGATGCTGCTGTAAATCTCCTGGCGAATGGATGGCTCAATTATCAAACCCTTGCATCACGTATCTGGGCAAGGAGTGGTTTTTATCAATCGGGAGGTGCATTTGGTTTCAGGGATCAATTGCAGGATGTACTATCACTTATTCATGCAAAAACTGAACTGGCAAGAGAACAGATACTTTTATGTGCATCAAGACAATTTAAAGAAGGTGATGTACAACATTGGTGGCATCCACCTGCAGGAAGGGGAGTACGCACTACCTGTTCAGATGATTATTTATGGCTTCCTTTTGTTGCTACAAAATATGTTGTTGCAACAGGCGATACTAATATACTTGATGAGCCTGTTAATTTCCTGGAGGGAAGATTATTAAATGCAGGTGAAGAATCTTATTATGACCTTCCAATCAGGTCCGAGCAGCAGGGCTCGTTATATGAACATTGTGTAAAAGCAATAGAGCGTGGATTGGTTTTTGGCGAACACGGATTGCCATTCATGGGCTCTGGTGACTGGAATGATGGTATGGATAGAGTTGGTATACACGGAAAAGGGGAAAGTGTATGGCTTGCATTTTTCTTATACGGCATACTCAATGGTTTTATGGAAATAGCGGAAATTAAAAAGGATAATGTTTTTTCTGAAAAATGCAGGGCTGCGGCAATACAATTAAAAACTGCTATCAATGAACATGCATGGGATGGTGAGTGGTACCGCCGGGCTTATTTTGATGATGGGACACCACTCGGATCAAAGGAGAACGAGGAATGCAAGATAGATTCGATAGCACAAAGCTGGTCGGTATTATCAAAAGCCGGGATGCCCGAACGCCAGTTAACGGCCATGGATTCGGCAGAGACGCACCTTGTAAGGCAAGAAGAGCGCATCATACAATTATTCGATCCTCCATTTGACAAATCGGCCATGAACCCCGGTTATATAAAAGGTTATGTACCGGGTGTTAGGGAGAACGGTGGACAATATACACACGCCGCCATATGGTTGATCATGGCGTTTGCTGCTTTAGGCGATACCAAACGAACCTGGGAATTATTACAGTTAATAAACCCGGTTAACCAGGGGAAAGATGCTGACGGAATTGCGAAGTATAAAACAGAACCCTATGTGATAGCTGCCGATGTGTATGCAGAGCCAACGCATTTGGGAAGAGGTGGTTGGACATGGTACACAGGATCGGCAGGATGGATGTACCAGTTATTAATTGAATCATTTATCGGGCTAAAAAGAAAAGCCAATAAATTATCCTTTTCGCCCTGCATTCCACCTGAATGGGGTTCTATAAAGATCCGGTATACTTTTATCAAGACACTTTACAATATTGAATTGATACAATCTGATGAACATAAGATAGCAAAAATAATTGTGGATGGAAAAGAAGAAGCCAATGATTTTATTTCTCTGGCAGATGATGGAGTTGATCATGAAGTGAAAGTAATGATCAACCCTAAAAAAAATAAAACCAATTCAGTGCCTGTTAAAAAAGACGTCCTTCCCCACAAAGTTCAGGATTGATCTATCTAACCAGCGAGCCTTGTAACTTCCGTAGTTCTGTTTCGGCTAACTTGGTATTGTAACGTGCTGCAATTAGCCGGTCATAGGCATCTGACAGGCTTTTCTGAGTCTCTCTTAATTCAAGATAGGTTGAAACGCCCAGTCTCAGGCGTTCGAGGGCTATGTAAACATTTTCTTTTGCCAGTAAGATGTTTTCTTCTTCCAGCGCCAATGTTTTTTTCTGCAGTTCATAATCTTTATAAGCATTGGTTATACCCAGGTCGATCTGCGATTTTTGTTTTTTGTAAACAACATTGAGATAATCAATATCCAGTTGCGCCTGCCTGATCTGGCGCCTTACGGTAAACCCGTTTAAAATAGGGATGGTTACGCCGATACCATAATTATAGCCCATATTACGGTTGTACAAAAGGGTAAAGGAGTTAACGGCTGTTTTGTTTTGTGTTTTGGAATAATTATAAGCCGAGTTAAAGGAAACCACCGGGTACAGGTCAGCCCTTCTTTCTTTTAAAGTAAGTTTACCAATATCAATATTTTTTTTGGTGACCTGCAATAGCGGGTTACTGCTTTCAACCATACCCATGATATCGCCCAGGATAATATTATCAGCAAAGGGAATGGTATCAGATACTTCGTAACGGGTGTTCATCTCCACATTCATCAGTTGGTTCAGTTGCTCCTTTAACTGGTCAATTAAAGTTAGTTGTTTAAGTCTTGCTGCTTTTTGTGCATTCAGATCAACCTTGCCCTGCAGCAGATCCGGCTTGGCACCAAGGCCCACACTCAATTTTTTTTCGGCAAGCTTAACACGCTCTTCATTAATGCTCATTTGTTCTTCAATGGCTTTCAACTGCTGCTTCTGCCTCACAATATTGTAATAATTATTAACTACGGTTGCAACCGAAGTAACCATTTGGTTCCTGATATTCAATTCGCCCAATAATACATACTGCGAGAGCTTGTCGCGGGTGGCAAACATCTTAAACCCGTCAAACAATGTCCAGTTGAGTTGTACCGAACCATTTAAATTATTGGAACGTACACCATTGCTTTGTCTCTTGGTACCGTCTGCCAGTTCCTGTTTTTGATTGTTATTATTGTACACCAAACCTGCTGTTGCATTTACCCTGGGTAAAAATGCTGCCCTTGCATAAGATTTATCAATGGCGTAAGACATGGAATCAATGCGCAATAATTGTATGTCGAAATTATTTTCAAGAGTTGCTGCAATGGCCTGCTCAACCGTTAACGTGTTTTGTGCAAACAGCGGCTGACTGAAAGTGACAAGAAAAAAAAGATTCAATATTTTAAAAGGGAACTTCATTTAATATTTTTCAATTTTACGATCTTAAAAATTATTTTACTGTCAGCCTGAGCCTGTCGAAGGCGGTAAATTATAAATGGGATGCTGCTTTCATGAAAACCCGTCTTCGACAAGCTCAGACTGACAGCTCATTTATTACAAAAATTATTCGGCCACTTTTTCTTTATCAACTGTATCAACTGTATTAGCTTTTTGTATCGTCGCCTTTTCATCCATTTCTTCCAAAGCATTTTTCTTTTTCTTTGTTGACAGGAAAGAATACATGGCCGGTATTACAAACAAGGTTAGTATCAGCGAAAACATGATGCCTCCCACAACCACAATACCCAATGGCACACGGCTTGTAGAAGCATCTCCTAAAGACAGTGCCAATGGTAATGCACCCAGCGACATGGCGAGGCTGGTCATTAGGATCGGACGGAAACGTGCAACAGCGGCATCCATTACGGCGGGTATCTTCTTTTGGCCGGTCAATTGTATTTTGTTCGCAAACTCCACGATCAATATGCCGTTCTTGGTCACCAAACCAATGAGCATGATCATACCGATCTGCGAAAAGATATTTAGTGTTTGACCGAATATCTGTAATGACAACAAAGCACCTGCAATAGCCAGTGGTACCGTAAACATGATGATAAGTGGGTCAATAAAACTTTCAAACTGTGCCGCCAGGATCAGGAAAATCAATACTAACGCTAAAATAAAAGCAAAGCTGGTATTGCTGCCACTTTCGGCATAATCCCTGGATGAGCCACTTAGTGCAGTGCTGAAACTTTCGTCCAACAATTTTTTAGAGATATCTTGCATGGCTTTTATACCATCACCAACTGTTTTACCGGGTGCAAGTCCTGCAGAAATGGTGGCAGACTTGTAACGGTTAAAATGATAGATAGTGGGAGGGCTGTTGTCCTCTTCAAAACTAACCAGGTTATCTAATGGAATCTGATTACCTGCATTATTGCGAACATAAATTGATTTCAGATCAGAAGGATCATCCCTGTCATCCCGGCTTACCTGTCCCATTACCACATATTGTTTACCGTCTTTGGTAAAAAAGCCAAGCTGGCGATTGCTTAATGCCAGTTGTAATGCCTGGTTAATATCCTGTACACTAATTCCTAAAGTGCTTGCTTTTAAACGGTCTATGATGATCCTCAATTCCGGCTTATTGAATTTAAGATCTACATCGGGGCCCTGGAACACGGGGTTATTATTCGCTTCTTCTAAAAATTTAGGAATGATCGCTTTTAATTTTTCAAAATTTACATTTTGTAAAACAAACTGTACAGGTTGGCCGCCACGGCGATTCACCGAAATGGTTTGTTCCTGAATAGCAGATGCCCTGCCTTCATTGAATTTGGGTAGATTCCTGTTCACCATATCCACGATCTGCTGCTGTGATCTTTTTCTTTCGGATGGAGGAACCATGGTAACCCTGATAAAACCAGAGTTAACAGAACCTCCTGAAAAGCCAGGCGCTGTAAGTGAGACCATTACATCTTTTTCAGGGATGGAATCAAGAATGAACCTGCTCAGTTTATCCATGTAACGGTCCATATAATCATAAGCTGTTCCTTCCGGCGCACTTACCTGCAAACGAAACTGGCTCCTGTCTTCCATAGGGGCCAACTCAGATTGAATATTAGTGCCGATAAAATAAATGATGACAAAACAAATACCAATAATGATAAAAGCTGCCACACGTACTTTCATAAATGCTGTAAGTAATCTCCTGTAGCCGTTTTCCATACCCCGGAAAAAAGGTTCTGTCTTTTCATAGAACCGGGAATGTTTGGGGACCTTCTTTGTCATCAACACATTTAATACCGGCGTTAAGGTTAATGATACGAGGGCTGAAATAAGTACAGCACCGGCTACCACCATTCCAAATTCACGGAACAGGCGGCCAACAAATCCTTCTAAAAATATAATGGGTAAAAACACAACAGCCAGCGTGATGGAAGTAGAGATAACCGCAAAATAAATTTCTTTGGACCCTTCCCTTGCAGCCCTCCATTTATCCATTCCTGCCTCCATCTTCTTATAAATATTTTCCGTGACCACGATACCATCATCAACCACCAGGCCTGTTGCCAGCACGATAGCTAAGAGCGTAAGTACATTAATGGTAAACCCAAAAAGATACATGATGAAGAAAGCGCCGATCAATGAAACAGGAATATCGATCAGTGGACGGAATGCAATGAGCCAGTCACGAAAGAAAAGATAAATAATGAGAATAACCAGCACCAGCGAAATGATGAGCGTTTCCTTAACTTCTGAAATTGATTTCTTAATGAATTTGGTTTGATCAAGCGCCACCTGTATCGTTATATCTCCCGGAACATCTTTTTTAATTTGATCAAGCCGTTTATAAAACTCATTGGAAATGGCTACATAGTTTGAACCCGGTTGCGGAATAATAGCCATGGCGATCATGGGTATACCGCTTTCTTTTAATACCGACTCTTCATTTTCGGGGCCCAGCACAACATCCGCCACATCTTTTACCTTAATATCGGAGCCATTTATATTTTTTACAATTACATTTTTAAATTCTTCTTCAGTGTTTATTTTGCCAAATGTTCTTACAGAAAGTTCTGTTGCATTGCCCGAAATTTTACCAGAAGGTAATTCTACATTTTCTCTTGCCAGTGCCGATTGTATATCTGCAAACGTAACGGAATATGCACTCATCTGCGATGTGTTGAACCAGATACGCATGGCATATCTTTTTTCGCCCCATATATTGATACCACTCACACCGGGAATGGTTTGTAAACGCTCAAGCAGGTTATTGTTTGCAAATTCAGTTATCTCCAGCTGGTTACGGGTATCACTTTGTACGGTTATGGCAATGATGGGGTCGGAGCTGGCATCTGCCTTGGACACTACCGGTGGAGAAGGAATGTCATCGGGTAGCGAACGGATGGCCTGCGATACTTTATCACGCACATCATTGGCCGCAGCTTCAAGGTCTTCACTTAGTTCGAACTCTACATTTATATTGCTGCTGCCCTGGCTGCTGGAAGAAGTTATATTCTTTACACCTGAGATACCATTGATCGCTTTCTCCAATGGCTCGGTTATCTGCGATTCGATGATATCTGAATTGGCACCCGGATAGGAAGTACGTACACTGATATTAGGTGGATCAATAGCAGGATAATCTCTTATACCCAGGAATTTAAAACCGATCACACCAAATAAAATGATAATGATACTGAGTACCATTGCCATTACTGGGCGCCTTAAACTGAGTTCGGATATATTCACTTACAAAGCCTGTTTATTGTTTATTAACTTTATTGATAACTACTTTTGACCCCGGCTTGGTAACCAACAGGCCGGTTATTAAAATGGTGTCGCCAACTTTAAGGCCGGACGTAATTTCAACCATTGATGTATCCCTGATACCAGTTGTTACACTTTGTATTTCTGCCTTACCGTATCGATAAACGATCACTTCCTTATTTCTTGCTTTTGGAATAACCGCTTGCGAAGGGATCATCAAAGCGGCATTATTTTCTCCCAGTTCGATCCTTACTTTTACAAATGTGCCTGCAATGAGTTGAGCATCGGGTTTATCTACCAGGGCCCTTACTTTTAAACTCCTGGTTTCTTCAGCAATATTATTTTCAGTTGCAATGATCCTGGCAGCATATGTTTTCTCATTATTATCTACAGTGAACTGAACCTGGCCCCCCTGTTTCATACCTGCGCCATATTTTTCTGGAACAGTGAATTCCAGTTTTAACTGGCTTACTTTTCTTAAGGTGCTGATCACGGTGGCCGGCGTAATATAAGCGCCGATACTGATGTTCCGTAGTCCCAGTTTTCCGCTGAAAGGTGCTCTTAGCGAAGTCCTGGCAATGCTGGTTTGCACAATGCTCATATCAGCCTGGATATTATTTACAGAGAGTTTATATACTTCGTATTCCTGACGGCTTACGCCTTCGATCTTAAGCAAAGCTTCATACCGCTGCAAAGTTTCCTGTGCAACTTTTAACTGTACCCTTAATTTACTCAATTGGGCCTGCAGATCCCCATCATATAATTTTACCAGCAGACTTCCCTGGCCAACCTGGCTTCCCTCTTTAAAATAAATACCGGTAACCCTGCCTGATACTTCGGGATGCAGTTCTGTTTCTTCTGCAGCGATCAAACTGCCGGGCATTTCAATATCCTGCGATAAGGTGGTAGCACTAACAATAAATACATCTACTTTGGCCGGGGGTTTCCTGGAATCGTCGTTTCGTTTCGGTTTCTTGTCATCCCTGGCAGATGAATTACAGGATGCAACTAAAATGACCAGGCAAAAAAGGGGCAATAAGGTTTTAAGAATTCTATTAAACACTTGTACAGGTTTTAATTAATGTTGTAACAATATCAAGTCTGCTAAGTTCAATAATTAAGCTGAAAACACGTCAAAAAAATTACAAGTGGGAAATAGGTAGTGTAAAAGTTATCAAAATTACTTTGTCAGCACTTTTACCGTTTGTTTTATACGGTTGGCCTGGTGAATCAATTCCTGCTTCTCTTTACTGAGTATGGTGATATGTCCCATCTTCCGGCCGGGTTTGGTTTCTTTTTTCCCATAGATATGAACGAATACGTTCTCGATCTGCAGAATTTCTTTGAGGCCTTCATAAACAGCTTCGCCTGTAAAACCATCTTCACCCAACAGGTTTACAATGGCTGCGGGTAAAATATGTTCAGTACTTCCCAATGGATAACCAAGTATTAACCGCCAAAGCATGTCAAACTGCGAACTGTAGTTGGCTTCAATGGTATGATGGCCGCTGTTGTGAACCCTGGGTGCGGTCTCATTCACAAAAACATTATCATCAATATCAACAAATAATTCCACGGCAAAAATACCGGGGCTTTTCAGATCTTTGACCACTTTAAGAGCTACTGCTTCAACCTTCCATAAAACTTTATCAGGGATATCAGCCGGGCTTACCTGGTATTGAAGCAGGTTAAGCCGGTTATCAAACACCATATCAACAGGCGGGTATATGGCATTTTCACCTGTATCATTCACGGCAATAATTACAGCAATTTCTTTTTTTATTGAAACCAGTTTTTCCAGAACAGCCGGCGCATCAAATCCTTTTTCAAGATCAGCTTTGGTTTTTAATAACTCTACGCCACGTCCGTCGTATCCACCCATGGCAATTTTATGTGCTGCCGGTAAAAAGTTGTCGTGTTGGTTTAAGTCTGACCTGTTTTGAGTGATAATAAATTCACTGGTTGGAATTTCATGTTCCTGGTAAAACTGCTTTTGCAGGATCTTATTTTTAATGATCCTTAATGCTGCTGGTTTAGGATAAATACGCACGCCTTCAGCTTCCAATTTTTCCAGTGCATCTTCATTCACGGCTTCAATTTCAATGGTCAAAGCGTCAAGGCCTTTACCAAAATTATACACGTCTTCAAAATTGCTGATGTCGCCTTTTGTAAAATGATGACAAAGATGTGCAGCCGGGCAATTTTCATCGTTTTCCATTACAAATGTTTCAACCGGGTAATTGGCTGCAGCCTGTAATAACATACGGCCCAGTTGACCACCACCTAAAATGCCTACTTTTTTCATTCAGCAAATATATAATCTAGCGCTTGAAGTAGCTCAAATCTTTGTTATCTTTGGCTTATTAATATGCAACCCGACTATCCACATAAACTATTTTCTGATAAGCGCAACAACTATTCCCTGCTGATGTTGACGCTTGCTATGGATTCGGCAGATTAATTTGATTGTACCTATTTCTTCATTTCAAATTAA
>JBDSXS010000157.1:0-33529 GCA_039926045.1 Ferruginibacter sp. | reverse complement strand
AAAAAGCCAGTTTATAATTTTGAAAGGAGAGGGTATGGGTTGCTTTAATGATGGTATTGCCTTTAGAACTTTTGTCTGCAAACAAACCCGTAGGAAGGTCAATAGAAATAATTTCAGTACCGGCATTATTGATATGGTTAACCAATGAAGCAGTAATACCTTCCAGTGATTTATTTAAACCGCTGCCGAGTAAGGCATCAATGATAAGGTCATTGGTATTTAGTTCCGGGAAGAATTCTTCTGTTTGAATAAAATGAATATCGGTGCTGCATTCATGAAGTCTTGCCAGGTTGGTTTGAAAATCGTCTGTACCTGTCTTCCCGAATCCGATAGCTATCGGATCAAGAATATACATGCTTACGGTACAGTTATGTACGATCAGCATTCTTGCAATGGCCAGTCCATCGCCGCCATTATTGCCCTTGCCGCAAAAAATGCGACAGTGAAGCGCTCCAATGTTTTTGCCGATCAGCCAGTTACAGCAGGCTGTGGCAGCACGTTCCATCAGGTCAACAGAAGCGATGGGTTCATTTTTTATAGTATACTGATCCCATTGCTTTACCTGTGCTGACGAAAAGATTTTCATCCTGTTAAGATACTAAAACAATTCCTGTGACCGGCTTTTACTGACATTGAAAAATATGTTTTCCTAAAAGATAAAATGTAGTAATTTAGTTTTTTCTTACTCCAATTCTTTTGTTAAACCCTCCCTGCCCGCATTCAAACAAGCAGTATGAAGCGTAAATCATTATTAGCAGGAATATTCCTGCTCATCACATCCGTTGCTTACAGATCAGTTGAATTACCCATGCAGGTATCTGAAAATGTTTTATTTCATTTTTCAAAAGCCGGTATTCCTTTTTGGGAAACCAACAAACAAAAGAATACATCTACCGATACGGCATCTTTAAAACAAAGCAACTGGTATGCCGAAGCCATGAAAGGCATTGAAGAAACTGAATATGAAATAAAATATGATGCAAACACTAAAAGTTATGCAAGCCCCAACAGGCAAAATAATTTACGGGCATTTTATACTGCTGATAAATTTACATTAAAGCCCCGCGATGACAGTGCTGACAAATGGAAGCTGGACCTGACTTTGCAAGGTATTTATTCCGGTAAACAAAAAATATATTCACCTGATGCGCATGCGGCTGTAACTCAATCAGGCAAAACCATTCGCTTTAACCACAACAATAATTTTACGGTTGAATACATCAATAATGAAGAAGGTGTAAGGCAAAATTTCATCATCAACAGAGAACCACTAATTCAAAACTCAAAACTCAAAAGTAAAAACGGTGAACCTCCAACCATAAACATCAAACTACAAACCAACAATGGCTGGTTCGCAAACAAAGTACATGATAAAGAGATTCACTTTGCCAAAGCCACAAAAACAGGTTACGACAAAAAAATTACCTATAACGGTTTAAAAGTTTGGGATGCAAATAATAAAGAATTGGAAGCATCTTTTGCAGTTAATGAAAACGAAATAAATATTGATGTAGTTACACAAAATGCAGTTTATCCTATAACCATTGATCCATTAAGTACAGGTACTACAGGCACTCCTGATTGGGTTGGCGATGATGCAGACCAGGTAAATGCCTATTCCGGCCTTAGTGTTGCAAGCGCCGGTGATGTAAACGGCGATGGATATAGCGATGTAATAGTTGGTGCTTATGCATTTGACGATGGTGCAAATACCGATGAAGGCAGGGCCTTTGTTTACTATGGAAGTGCAACCGGGTTAAGCACCACACCAAACAGCACACCTGATGATGCTGACCAGGCTAACGCATACTTTGGAATTAGTGTGGCCACTGCCGGTGATGTAAACGGTGACGGATATAGTGATGTGATTATTGGTGCCTCTGGATATACTGAGGGTGGCAATGTAAGCGAAGGCAGGGCTTTTGTTTATTATGGAAGTGTTGCTGGCTTAAGTGCATCTCCTAATAATACTCCTGATGATGCCGACCAGGCCAATGCAGTTTTTGGCGTTACTGTAGCCTGTGCCGGCGATGTAAATGGTGATGGATACAGTGATGTGATCATTGGAGCTTATGGATATGATGATGGTCCCAATGTTAATGAAGGCCGGGCTTTTGTTTATCATGGTAGTGCGGCTGGTTTAAGTGCATCTCCTGATAGTACACCGGATGACGCTAACCAGGCGGATGCAAGATTTGGAGTTTGGGTAGCCAGTGCCGGTGATGTAAATGGTGATGGATATAGTGATGTGATTATTGGGGCACATACTTATGATGATGGTGCTAATACCGATGAAGGCCGGGCTTTTGTTTATTATGGAAGTGCAACTGGCATAAGTAATTCTCCGGATAGCACACCGGATGATGCCGATCAGCCAGGTGCGGCATTTGGCAGATGTGCCACCAGTGCCGGTGATGTAAATGGTGATGGGTATAGCGATGTAATTATCGGCGCTTTCCAGTATGATGATGGCGTGAATAGTGATGAAGGCAGAGCATTTGTTTACTACGGAAGTGCTGCCGGATTAAGCTCCTCACCCAATGTTATATTGGATAATGCAGACCAGGCTGGTGCGTTTTTTGGCTGGGGTGTGTTTGGTGCCGGTGATGTAAATGGTGATGGGTATAGTGATGTGATCATTGGCGCTCCATTTTATGATGATGGTGCCAATGTGGATGAAGGTCGTGCTTTTGTATATTATGGCAGTTCTACTGGTTTAAATGTATCACCCGTTAGTATTCCTGACGATGCTAATCAGGCGGGAGCTTTTTTTGGTTGGAGCATAACAGCAGCCGGCGATGTAAACGGTGATGGTTATAGTGATGTAATCATTGGAGCTCCTAATTATGATGATGGAGCCAATACAAACGAAGGCCGTGCCTTTGTTTACCACGGCAGTGCAAGTGGCATAAGTACAACTGCTTCTACCACAACAGAAAGCAACCAGGCCAATACTATTTTTGGTATTTTCCTTTCAAGCGCCGGCGATGTAAATGGAGATGGATACAGCGATATTATTGTAGGAGCACCATGGTATGATAATGGCGAGACGGATGAAGGACGTGCATTTATTTTTCATGGTTCGCCAACGGGTATCAACCCGGTAGCTGCTGCCACGGTGGAAAGTGACCAGGCTGCCACTTGGTTTGGCCGGGGCATTGCCTGCGCCGGGGATGTAAATGGCGATGGATACAGTGATGTGATTGTTGGCGCTTTCACTTATGATAATGGACAGACCGATGAAGGGGCCGCATTTGTTTATCATGGTTCTCCTACCGGTATCAATACAACCGCCGCAGCAATTCTGGAATCTAATCAGGGCAGTGCCAATTTCGGTATTTCTGTTGCCGGTGCCGGCGATATAAATGGTGATGGGTATAGTGATGTAATTGTGGGCGCTAATCTTTTCGATAATGGTCAGACCGATGAAGGAGCAGCTTTTGTTTATTATGGTTCAGCTACCGGTGTCAATACCGTGGCCGTAGCAATTTTAGAATCTAACCAGGGAAGTGCCAACTTCGGTATTTCTGTTGCCGGTGCCGGCGATATAAATGGTGATGGATATAGTGATATAATTGTAGGGGCAAATATGTATGATAATGGACAGTCAGACGAAGGCGCCGCTTTTGTTTATAATGGATCGCTTACCGGAATAAATATAATTCCTGCTGCTATAGTGGAATCCAACCAGGCCTTTGCACAGTATGGATGGAGTGTAGCCGCAGCAGGCGATGTAAATGGAGATGCATTCAGCGATATAATTGTAGGAGCATGGGATTATGATAATGGCCAGACCGCCGAAGGTGCTGCCTTTGTGTATCATGGCTCTGCTACAGGTGTCAATACAACCGCTGCAGCTATTTTAGAACCAAACCAGGCAGATGCAAACTATGGAATTAGTGTTGCAAGTGCCGGCGATGTAAATGGTGATGGATATAGCGATGTGGTGGCAGGGGCCTATTTTTATGATAATGGCCAGCCGGATGAAGGTGGCGCATTTGTATACCATGGGTCTTCCACAGGAGTTAGCACAACAGCGGCAGCCATACTGGAATCGAACCAGGCTATATCCCGTTTAGGTGCTTGCGTTGCCAGTGCCGGCGATGTAAATGGAGATGGGTACAGTGATGTGGTTGTAGGCGCTTATTTTTATGATAATGGTGAAACGGATGAAGGTGCAGCATTTGTTTACCTGGGTAATGGTGGCGGAGGCAAACGGAATAATCTCCGGCTATATAATCAAGACCTTGTAACACCGATTCAAAGAATAAATTATACAGAACCCAATTTATTTGGTGTTGGATTGTATGCAAAGTCGCCGTTGGGCAGGGTAAAAGGCAAATTAGTTTGGGAAGTAAAAAAACAAGGCATACCGTTTAGTGGTAATCCCATCACAAACAGTACGGCCTTTTTAGCCAAACAGCCTTCATTTGCCAACCTGGGTATTGCCGGAACGGAACTGAAATATAATGTTGCAAAACAGGGTCTTCAAAATAAAATACGGGCAAGGGTGGAATATGATAAAGTAACTGCTATCACCGGCCAGGTATATGGCCCATGGCGATACCCACCCGGTTATACACAAGGCGCTTATGGTATGAATGCGGCACCATTGCCGATCACATTGATCAGTTTTAACGGTCAGTTCATTAATGAAAATGATGTGCAATTAAAATGGATAACCAGCAATGAAATAAACCTGGAGACCTATGTGGTGCAGAGAAGCAAAGACGGAATAAATTTTATTGATGTTGGACTTTTACCCGCAACCGGCCAGGGCAGCAACAGGACGGATTATTCTTTTACTGACAAAAATGTGAAGCAAAATTTATTGTATTACCGGCTGAGATTAAAAGACAGGGGCGGGGAATTATCTTATACAAAGATCATTACACTTAACAGGAGTAAAATAGTAAAAGGGTTTATTGGGCCCAATCCTGTGCTGCGGGGCAGCGATGTATTATTGACAATGCAGTCGACCTCTGATAAGAGTCCGGTTCATATCAATATTTATAATTCATCCGGGCAACGTGTTTATACAAATAATAAAATATTACAAGCCGGTAAAAATGAAATTATTCTTTCAACAAATAATTTATCCAAAGGAATTTATATAGTGTATGTTTTGAGTGATTGGGGAAAGGATAGTTACAGATTGGTGGTTCGATAGTAAAAGATAAAATTAATATTTGTGTGCTTTGTGACTCGTTTTGTGAACTTTGTGGTTACTTTTTTTTACCACAAAGAACACTAAGGTGAAATCACAAAGAGCACAAAGTAATAACGTATGGCCGGGCTTAATAGCCAACAAGAAAAAATTATATTCTTTTCAATTCGGTTCTTGTTAGTTCATTTTGTACATCTCCTGTATTCAAAGTGGTTGCAGGTTCAAATAAAAGCAGGTGCACTTCTTCATCTGATGCAGGCTTGTGCTCAACGCCATGTGGAACAATAATAAATTCGCCTTCATTGATCTCTACAGTATGATCACGGTATTCCATCTTCAGTGTTCCTTTTATCACCAGGAATAATTCATCTTCATGCTCATGGCTATGCCAGACAAATTCACCTTTCAGTTTAACCAGTTTAACCTGCTGACCATTCAGTTCGCCAACAATACGGGGATTGTAATGATCGTTGAATAAAGAAAATTTTTCGGTAAGGTTTACTTTTTCCATGTTGGTATATTTAGTATGATGCGGGTGTAAATTAAGTGTGGCTATACTTTATAGCGTCGAATATGAGCGAAAAGAGTTGGAGTAACAACCATAATCCTCCAAGCGTGGCCAATATTATATTTCTTATGCGTGAACCTTTGGTCATATTTATACAGCAGATAATTTTAATAATTTTTCATGCAATGCCAATACCTGGGGCAACAGCATTTCCTGCTCATCATTATTGATCACAAAATCGCAGAGCTTCATTTTAATGGTCTCATCCATTTGCTTGTCCATACGGGCAATCACTTCTTCACGGGTAACTTTATCACGTTGCATGGTACGTAGTATGCGTAATGGGGCAGGGGCGGTTACGCCAATTACATGATCTAAAAATTCATGTGCACCACTTTCAAAAATGAGGGCTGCCTCTTTTATGGCATAGGGCGAAGTTTGTTTTTGCATCCAGCTTTCAGCATCTCTTAAAGTTGCAGGATGAACCAATGTATTAAGCTGATTTAATTTTTCGGGAGAAGCAAAGACAATATTGGCAAGATATTTTTTATCCAGTTCTCCTTCTTTAAATACTTCGGCACCAAATTGTAGTTTTATTTTTTGCTTTAATGCTTCATCGTCATTCATCAGCCTCTTGGCAGCATCATCGGCATAATACACAGGTATGCCCAGCACTTCAAATGCTTTGGCTACGGTGGTTTTGCCGCTGCCTATTCCGCCTGTGAGACCGATTTTCAACATGTTGATCCGTTAATTGGTTAAGACGTTAATCCGTTAATTGGTTGATCCGTTAATCCGTAGGGAGTATAAAATTTGTAAAAGGTGTTAATCTCTATTGCACCCACCAATTAACAAATTACCGGATTAACGGATTAACGGTTTCACGAATTAACGTAAATAAAAATCCGGAATTAAAGTTAAACTTCAATTCCGGAATATGGTATATTAATCTGCGAAATCAGATGATCAATCAGTGTAATCTGCGATTTATTTCTTCACTTCAGCAGCCGGCTTATTAATATTGGCCGTCCATTCCATACTGATGGCACTGCGTTCAATTTTCATATAACTACCCGGACTGGTTTCCAACTCTAAGGTAGAGTCATCATTAACCTTGTTCACTTTACCGTGTATTCCGGCAATGGTTACAATTTTATCGCCCTTTTGCAGGTTACTGATAAAATCTTTTTGCTTCTTTGCTTTTTTCGCCTGTGGCCTGATCATAAATAACCAGAATACGAGGATCATCAGTCCCATCATAATTAAAGTTCCGCTGCTTCCACCTTTTCCCTGTGGATCCATCATCAAAAAGATACTTAGTAATTGCATGTTGTTTGTTTATTAGTTAAAAAGTTGCTTATGTAAATCATTTTTCTTTTGGCAATACTTCCCCGGTTAAAAACAGTTCAGTAAACGGAGGATTAGCATTTGAAATAACGCTAATTGCTTTGTTCGTGATCCCAACTTTACCTTTACTGTCAAATACTACTTTAATAAACCCGATCTCGCCCGGCATGATGGGCTTTTCCGGTTTTTCAGGCACCGTGCATCCACAGGAGGAACTGGCTTTAACGATAACCAGGGGCTTAGAACCGGTATTTTTGAAACGAAAGTTATATTCCACCTTTTCGCCCTCGGTCACTTTACCATAATTGTATGCGGAATCAATGATCTGTACAGTAGTGGAATCTGTGATCACCATTTCGGGCGATACCGAAGTGCCATCCATTTTATCTTTATTGCGGTTATTGCATGAGCAGATCGTGACGCATACCAACAAAACCAAAATACATTTTTTCACTGTTGATTTTTTTACAAAGTTATTTATATCGTACTGTTTTTAAAACTCTTCTTGGTTATTTTATTTTCGGCCATCAGTTCTTTATGGATATTATCCAGCAAACCATTTACGAACTGGCCACTCTGTACCGTACTGTAATCCTTGGCCAGGTCAATGTATTCATTAATGGTAACCTTTGTCGGGATCGTTTCGAAGAACAAAAATTCGCAAACGCCCATTTGCAGGATGATGAGGTCCAGCGCAGCTATCCGGTCGGCATCCCAGTTTTTCAGTTTGGGTTTTATGAGTTCCAGGAAAACCTCTTTTTTTTCTATCACCGTTTGCAAAAGGCTTTTGGCAAAATCCCATTTGTCTTTACTGAGTATTTCCATAAAATTAACGGCTGCAGGTTTATGAAGGAAATTCAATACGAGCTGGTTCATCATTTCTGCATCATCATCCCAGTGAATGAATTGTTCTTCTACGTGATTGATGAAATCTTCATCAGGCAGCATCAGGTTGCAGAAGATGAATTCCAGCATTTCCTTTTCCAATTTGGCATTCCTGCTTTGCTCTTCAATATATTCGGCATATTCGGGAGAGGAGACCAGCTGCAGGTATATTTTCTTCAGCAACTCTGTATCAATAATGTGCTGAGGTTTTAATTCGGCAACCGCTTTTTTAAAGCTTGGCTCTTCCACAATCTTCCAGAGTAATTCATTACCTGCAATTTTAGTATTGATGTTGAGGTCGGCTGTTGTTGGCAGGTGTTTGGATGCTTTTTGGCGTGCATCTGTTTCGGAATACCTGGCCACTTCGGTAATAAAATAAACGAGGTAGACAAATATTTGCCGGCTCTGTTCAATTTTTTTGGTAAGGATACCAGCCGCTTCGCCGGGTTTTACATCTCCGTTCATGCTGTCGATGCTATATAAGGTTTGCATCACTTTAACCCGGATATTTCTTCTGCTGATCATTGCTTAAAGAACTTTTTTACTTGAAGCTGCAAATGTAAGAAGAAGTTTTGGGTTTGAGGGGAGGTTTAGAAAGTTTAGGAGGTTTAGAAAGTTTAGGAGGTTTAGAGGTTTAGTGTGTACTGACAAAAAATCCTGCCTAATTTGTCCAAATTAATCAATCACTGAACATTTTTCATCAAACCCTGCCATCTTATCTACTTAATGCTCATTGGTACAAAAATTGGCAGTACCTTTGCCACCCGTTAAAAATGGGAAATTCTTTAAAAAAAATCAAAAACTAATACAATTATGGCTAAAGTAAACAATGCTTCAAAAAAATTAAGCATTACACCTTTGCACGACAGGGTTATTGTACAACCTGCTGCTGCTGAAGAAAAAACTGCCGGAGGGATCATTATTCCGGATACTGCAAAAGAAAAACCACAACGTGGTATTGTACTGGCTGCCGGCCCCGGCAAAAAGGACGAACCTGTAATGGTAAAAGCCGGTGATAAGGTTCTATATGGCAAATACGCCGGAACCGAAATTTCCATTGAAGGAAAGGATTACCTGATCATGAGGGAGAGTGATATTTTAGCTATAGTGTAGCCCCCGTCCCCTAAAGGGGAGTAAAGCAAGCTCTTTTAAATATTTTACATTTTAAAAAAATAAAACCTGTCGTGTCCCGCAGACTCAAGTCCCCCTTTAGGGGATAGGGGCAACATAACATGAGTAAAATGATATTCTTCGATATAGAAGCAAGAAATAAAATGAAAAAAGGCGTTGATACCTTATCCGACGCTGTTAAAGTAACCCTCGGCCCCAAAGGACGTAACGTGGTTATTGAGCGCAAGTTTGGCGCTCCAACAGTTACCAAAGATGGTGTTACCGTTGCCAAAGAAATTGAACTGGAAGATCCCATCGAAAATATGGGCGCACAGATGGTGAAAGAAGTGGCGTCTAAAACTGCAGATATTGCAGGTGATGGAACTACAACTGCAACTGTGCTTGCCCAGGCCATTATTGGCGAAGGGTTAAAGAATGTTGCAGCAGGTGCAAACCCAATGGATTTAAAGCGTGGGATTGACAAGGCAGTTACTGCCATTGTTGAAAACCTGAGAAAACAATCAGAAAAGATCGGAAGCGACAGTAAGAAGATCGAGCAGGTAGCTTCTATCTCGGCAAATAACGATTCTGCTATTGGTTCATTAATTGCACAGGCTATGGCTAAGGTTGGTAAAGAAGGTGTGATTACTGTTGAAGAAGCAAAAGGAACCGATACTACAGTTGATGTGGTTGAAGGTATGCAGTTTGACCGTGGTTATATCTCTCCGTACTTTGTAACCAACAGTGAAAAAATGCAGGTTGAATTAAGCAATCCCTATATTTTAATTTACGACAAGAAGATATCAACCATGAAGGATATCCTGCACATACTGGAGAAAGTTGCTCAAAGCGGCCGTCCCCTGGTAATTATTGCAGAAGACCTGGATGGTGAAGCATTGGCAACATTGGTTGTAAATAAATTACGTGGCACCATTAAAGTGGCTGCTGTAAAAGCTCCGGGCTTTGGCGACAGAAGAAAAGAAATGTTACAGGATATCGCCATTTTAACTGCGGGTATCGTGGTTAGCGAAGAGCAGGGCTTTAAACTGGAAAATGCTGATCTTACTTATTTAGGTTCTGCTGAAAGCATTACCATTGATAAAGACAATACAACAATTGTTGGTGGTAAAGGTGTTAAGAAAGATATTACTGCAAGGGTAAATCAAATTAAAGCACAGGTTGAAACTACAACCTCTGATTACGATAAAGAAAAATTACAGGAGCGTTTGGCTAAGTTGGCCGGTGGTGTTGCGGTGCTATACATTGGCGCTGCTACCGAAATTGAAATGAAAGAAAAGAAAGACCGTGTTGATGATGCTTTACATGCAACAAGAGCCGCAGTAGAAGAAGGTATTGTACCGGGCGGTGGTGTTGCTTATGTTCGTGCAAGTGATGTACTGGCAAAAATGACCGGCATTAACGAAGATGAAACAACAGGTATTGCTATTGTACGCCGTGCGGTAGAAGAGCCATTGCGTATCATTGTACAGAACGCAGGTTATGAAGGAAGTGTTGTTGTAAATAAAATTAAGGAAGGCAAAGGCGATTATGGTTTTAATGCCCGTACAGAAAAGTATGAGAACCTTTTTAAAGCCGGTGTTATTGACCCAACTAAAGTAAGCCGTGTAGCATTGGAAAATGCCGCTTCAATTGCCGGTATGATGCTGACCACCGAGTGTGTGATAGCAGACAAGCCTAAAAAAGAAGAAGCACACAGCCATGGTGCACCTGATATGGGTGGAATGGGTGGATACTAATTCAGTTCGCAATTGGCAGTTGCCAGTTAGCAAAAACATAGTCCCTCTTGCAGAAATGCAGGAGGGCTTTTTTTTACAGTAAGCGCCTGCTGACTGACAACAGTTTCTGTACAAAATTTTTGTTCCTGTTAGGTATTGAAAACCTATGACAGGATAGCCCTGCTGGCGGGTACGATCTGGTTTGATATCTAAGTTACACAGCAATACACCAGCCTGGTAAACTAAATTACCCTGATCTTATAATTGAAGATCTCCCGCTTTTTTGATTTGTTTTGAAATATGTTCTCCTGCAACACGCAGGAGTTTTTTACAACTTTCATTAATTTTGTTTTAATGTTTTCATCACAACTTCTTTACGACGTTTTGAAATAGTAAGTTGTTTACCATCGCTCATCAGTAAAATACCTTCCCGGTTAACATTAGAAACATATTTTGTATTTACGAGGTGCGATTTATGGATACGGATAAATCCATGTTCCTTTAACAGGTCCTCATATTCTCCCAATGTTTTTGAAACCAACATGGGTTTATGTTTTGTAAAAATGAACCGGGTGTAATTATTTTCACCTTCGCAATACAATATTTCTACGGGGTCATAAAAGAATACGCCTTCGAAAGTGGATAAAGCCAATTTAAAATCTTTGGGATCTTTTTGCTGCAGGTTGGTGAGTAAATTGGAAACCAATAACTGCTGATTCTGGGTTTGTTGTTTTATAATATGACGGTTTACGGCATTTTGTAATTCAAGTACATCAATGGGTTTTAATAAATAGTCGAGTGCGCTGAATCGAATAGCTTTAATGGCATACTGGTCATAAGCGGTAGTGAATATTACATCAAAATTATTTTGGGTAGCCATATTCAAAAAATCAAACCCATTGAACTCAGGCATTTCAATATCCAGCATAACAAGTGTTGGCTTAAATGCCTGTAATATTTCCAATGCATCTGTTGCTGTTTCACAGTATTTTATTTCGGTTGGTGCGGCAATATGTTTTTCTATCAGTATTTTTAAAATATTGCCTGCAGAGGCTTCATCATCAAGGATCAATATTTTTACCATAACCTTTTTTTGTTTACCCGTTTTCTAAATTTGACGGAAATGAAATAATAACTTTTGTACCTGTCGCATTGCCTGCTTCGTCTTTTTTATCTGTTGTTTCCAGGCATATCTCTGTTTTTAGTTGCTGGCTTAATACCTGCAGGCGCTGTTGCAATATTACTGTTGCTTTGGATGCAAATTGTTCGTTGCCGATCTTTTTTTCTTTAATGGCAGCGGCTTCTGATCTTCCAATACCATTATCATCAATGGTTATAAATAGTTGAGCATCCCTTTCCTCATAAATTATTTCTAATTTCTTGTCACCTTTCCTGTTGCGCAGGCCATGCCAGATGGCATTTTCTACAAGTGGCTGGGTTATCAGCGAAGGGATCATTATTTCGTTGGTATCTGTTATACCAATAATATCGATCTGGTAGACAAATGATTTACTAAAACGCAATGATTCCAGTGACAGGTACAATTGCAACATCTCTATTTCACTGCTTAATGGTATCAGCTCCTTTTGAGAATTGTTAAGCACCATTCGTTGCAGCCTTGAGAATTTAGACAGGTATTTATAAGCCGCATCTACATTATTTGTTAAGATACATTCCTGTATGGCATTTAAGCTGTTGAAAATAAAGTGAGGATTCATCTGGCTACGCAGCGCTTCCAGCTTGGCTTTGGATAGCTGTTCACTGATACTGTACATTTCAATGTTCTTTTGTTGCAGTGTGTTTTCCGTATCAATGGATTTTATTTTATTTGCTACAAGGGTTGAGATGGTTGTAAGCAACTGTAAGTGTTTTGCAGTATAATATTTTTTTTCCGGATGTTCACTGTCTATAACGCCCAAAAGCTCATCGTTGTAAATTATCGGTACCGTTATTTCACTTAAGCGGCTCAGATCATCCACCCGGTAGCGGCTGTCTATAGAAGTATCTTCTATCAGTACAGCTTTCCTGGTTTGCATTACATAACCCACAACGCCCTGGCCTGGCAATACTTCAAAAAGCTGTTTGTTAATTTCTTCCACCGAATCTTTGGGCCCAAAACCAGCTTTTTGTATCATTTTTGTTTTGTCAGCATTCCACATGTAGATCATACAATCAACAAAACCAAGTCTGCCGATTAGATTTTTAGCCACGTCCCATAAAACGTCTTCAACTGAATGCTTATCAACCAGGGAAGAAGAGAAATAATTGATGATCTGCTCCAGTTCCAGTTTGCTTTTATATTGCTCTGCATTCAATTGCTGCACTTTAAATTTTTCAGTTTCAATGGCTTTAATATTTTTTACCCGCCATTTTATAAAGAGAAAAACAAGAAACACCAGGCTGATCAGCATAAGGGCAATAAACCACCATGTTTTCCAGAAGGGTGGTACTATCCTGAATGTAATGCTGAGCATTTCTTTTTGCTGATTACCATACACATCGGTTGCTTTTACGAGCAGTGTGTAGTTGCCTGGTTGAAGGGAATTAAATGTTACTTCTGAGTGTGCGCCCAATTCAACCCATTTTTTATCAAGCCCCTGCAACTGGTAGTAATAATTTATCTTTTCTGGTTGCACAAACTCCAATAAGCCAAAACGGAAGTAAATCCTGTTTTGCTCGTAAGATAGAGAAGTTAAAATGTTTGTTGAAAAATCTACAGCTTCACCATTTACCTGCACCTCATCCAGTTGCAGCGATCTTTCCGGGATCTTTTGTGCAGCAAATTTATCCGGATTGATGCTGACCAGGTTCCCATTAAATAAAAAGTAGATATGCCCATCTTTTCCTTCCAGGCTGCTGCCAAAATAATTACTCAGTTTATCAGGCGATTGGGCAAAGGCATTTGTAAAAGTATTTATTTCTGCATTGTATAAATTCACGCCGCCCATTGAACCCACCCATAATCTTTTTTTCGAATCAACACAAAGTGTAAAACTAAAATCATGCAGTAAACCATCTGCCGTAGTATAAACGGCAGCTGTTTCTTTTTGCAGATTATATTTAATGAGGCCGTTTTGAGAGGTGATCCAGATATTTCCTTTGCCATCATCAGCAATATCTCTTGTATTGGCATAGGAAAAATGTAAGGCCTCCAGTTTTTTTACCAGCTGAAAAGTATCCATTTTAAGCGATAACAGATTCCTCCTAATCAGGTCACCTTCTTCCGATAAGAAATAGAAATAATCGTTATTGGCCGAAACACAGGCCTGCCTTGTAAAACCGTTGCCTCTTATTTTTTCCATACTGTCCCTTCCATCATAATAATAAATCTGACCATCTCCTTTTTTAATATAAACTGCGTGTTCATTATACCTGTAAACCCATACCACCTTGCTGGGTGTGCCAGCCAGCAACCGGTAAATTTTTTCAGCAGGTAAAGCCAGTTTAATTTTATTGGTTGACATATCAGCCTGTAATAGTGTACCTTTACTGGCTATATAGTTTTTACTTTTTTCCTTTGTAAAGACATAACCTAAACTTTTTACTAACGTATCTGGAAGCGAAAAATATCTGCTGGCAGCAGTGAAAACATTATATGTAAATAATCCACCTGCAAAATAGGGGGCATATATGTTGCCTTCATCATCCTGCGATATAATGGCAGAAGGATAATCGATATTTAAAATCTCTTTTTTATAACTGAGATTTTTTTGCTGTACAGCACTGTCATAATAATTGATAATGAAAATTCCGTTATTGGTTGATACCCACATCCGGTTCAGGTAATCTTCATTAAGGGAATAAACGTAGTCAGACTGTATCAGGCTGTTTGCATCAGTATAGCGAATGGGGGTAAACTGGCGGGTATTATTATTAAAAAAAAGCAGGCCGCCATATCGAAAGCCCACCCACACATTCCCCCTGTAATCTGCGGCTATTGAAAAACAACAATGCCAGGCATTGTTGGGAATTGTAAAAGCAAAAGAATCCAGCTTTTCAGTCAGGATATTATATTTGATAAGGGCACTGCCGTTAAAGATAAAATACAGGTTTTTAAAAGAATCTATACACAGGTCACTTTGTAGTTCAGGATTTTTTGGTTCGTATAATTCAAATATTTTTTTATGCAAAGGGTTATTGTACCTGTGAAAGAACTGGTGGCTTTTAAAATCATAGTATATGGGATATCCTGACGCAAACATCCATATGCCTTCCTTTGTAGTTACTGTGCTTTTATAAATTATCCCGGTGGAAGGAACCCCTTTTCCTGATTTTTCATTTTCTAACACTTTGTAATATTTTCCTGTACTATAATTCATTACAAATAATCCAACATCAGTTTTTACCCATATATTATCTTCATTATCCTGGAATATTGTGCTGATATAACCGATCCAGTCATCTGGTTTTTTTTCTGATTTTAACCTGTAATGTTTTATAATTCCGGTTTTGGGGTTAAGTTTATCAAGCCCGCCAGTAGTACCTACCCATATAAATCCAAGTCTGTCTTCAAATATGCTATGCATTTCATTGCTGCTAAGCGAGGAGGAATCGTTATAGTTTTTTTTATAAACTTTTATAGAAGTACCCTCGTGCTTATGCAAGCCATTGTAACTGCCAAACCACATATTATTTTGTCGGTCTTTTATTAAGATGGTTAGCTGGTTTGTTGCCAAACCCTGGCCGGTGGTAACATGATAAGATGTTTGCGTAAATGCTGTTATTGTTAACAGCAAAGCAAACAGTAATAAAAAGATATACTTTTTTCCGGCGATAAAAATTATTTAGAATTAAAAGTAGGTAAATAATTACCGTAATGGGTTTTATTGCCTCAATAGAATGTGCCGTTCCCTAATTCATGGGTTTGCCGGCAGCCGGTTTTCCCTTTTAATAACTGGTATTCACCAATGCTAATTGAAATGCAGCATTGCCTAACTATCCGCTTTTTGCGGGCAAACACCATATTACTTTTATGTAAATAAAGCAAACATGACCGAACTGGTGGATACGATCACTGCAAAAACACAGGAGTTGGAAAATGAATTGAAAGCTACAGGATTGTGGCAAAAAGATATGCCTGCCTGGGTGCATTGGTACGATGACAGCAACCGGAGTTCCAGAACCGATTTTGCCCAATGGCTGCAGTTTGTATTTATCCCTAACCATTTAAAAAGGAGCAACGTGATATTGGTGACCCAAAAAAAAATGATAGTACCACATGCCATTAATTTTTTCGGAGACGATGTCCGGAAAGGAAAACTTTTACAAATTTTAATTGAAATAGATTCTTTATTATAAAAATTAAATAATGAAAAAATTATTATTCCTGGTATTGATGTCTTTTTTTATAAGCAGTGCAATTGCACAAAATGTAGGCATTGGTACTACTACACCAAACAGCAGTGCTTTGCTCGACATAACAGCAGGCAACAAAGGTATTTTGGTGCCAAGGATAGCCCTGCTGAATGCAGTGGATGTAAGTACCATTGCATCACCTGCTGTCTCTCTTTTAATTTACAATACGGCTACGGCAGGTATTCCATCACAGGCAGTAAGTCCTGGCTATTATTACTGGAATGGCAGCAGATGGGTTTCACTCATCGTAAGTGATAATTCTTTAAAAGCAGCCTGGCAGTTGGGAGGAAATGGAGGAACATCGCCTGCAATTAATTATGTGGGTACCATTGATAACCAGCCGCTACGGTTTAAAATAACAGACACCGATGCGGGCTACCTTGGACTGGATGGCAATACCTATTGGGGTTTCAACAGCGGCAACATAACAAGTACCGGCTTCAGCAACGTAGCTATTGGCAGTTCGGCACTTAATTTTCCGGGCAATCGCTCAAATATTGTGGCAGTGGGCGATTCCGCCCTGTTTCTGAATGGCCGGGGAACCAATATTGCTACCGAAGCCATCAGTAATACTGCAGTTGGATCTAAAGCTTTACTTACAAATAATGCGGGCTCTTACAACACAGCATTGGGTTTTAATGCGCTGATGATGAACGTTACAGGAACATCCAATACAGCGACCGGTGATGAAGCGCTGCGCAGTAACACTACGGGTATACAGAATACTGCCAATGGAAAGGCTTCCTTATTTTTTAATACTACCGGTTCATTTAACAATGCAAACGGCGCAGCCAGTTTAACGAACAATACAACGGGCAATGCCAACACAGCAGCAGGAACAAATGCACTCTTAAACAACACAACCGGTTACAGCAACGTGGCTGTTGGTATCAATACATTAAGATCGAACACAACAAAAAATAATTTGGTTGCGCTGGGCGATTCTGCACTGCTTAATAATGGAACGGGAGCAAGTTTAGCGATTGATGCAACTGCCAATACAGCCATCGGCTCAAAAGCTTTATACGCAAATACTACCGGTAACAGCAATACTGCAACGGGTCAGAACAGCCTTACAAACAACACTACAGGTAATAACAATACATCAGCCGGTCAGAACAGCCTTACAAACAATACTACCGGTAACAGCAATACTGCAAACGGTCAGAACAGCCTTACAAACAACACAACAGGGAATAACAATACATCGGCGGGGCAAAACAGTCTTACAAATAACAGTACCGGTAATAACAATACATCAACCGGTGCAGGATCTTTGCTCAATAACACAACAGGCTTTAGCAACACTGCTGTTGGTATGAATGCGTTGAATAAAAATAGTATCCGGTCAAACCTGGTAGCCATAGGCGATTCGGCTTTGTACAATAATGGTACCGGCGCATCGCTGACTACCGAAGCTACTGGTAATACAGCCATCGGCTCAAAAGCTTTATACTCAAATGGCAAAGGATTTTACAATACTGCTGTTGGATTAAAAACATTGTATTCTAATACCGTTGGTAATTACAACACTGCTACAGGTGTACAATCACTTTTCTCCGACACATCCGGAAGTTTTAACAGCAGCATGGGTTACCAGGCGCTTACGAATAATACAAACGGAAATAATAATACAGCCACTGGTTTTCAATCTCTTTTGTCAAATACAACAGGTACAAATAATACAGCTAATGGCGCAAGCTCATTGGTGCTTACAAGCACAGGAACAAACAATACTGCCAATGGATATTTGGCCCTGTTTGGTAACAGTACCGGTAACAATAATACCGCTGCCGGAGCCAGTTCACTAATAAGCAATACCACTGGTTTTAGTAATGTGGGTGTTGGTATCAATGCTTTATATTCAAATACAACAGGCAGCAATTTAGTAGCAGTAGGTGATTCTGCTTTGTACAATAACGGCACTGCAGCAGCTGCCGGGCAAGGCAAAGAAAATACAGCCATCGGTTCAAAAGCATTGCTTTCAAATACAATTGGCAACAGCAATTCTGCGTTGGGTGCCAATGCAGATATGGCTGCAAATAATTTAACCAATGCAACTGCTGTTGGCAGCAGGGCAATCGTTAACTGCAATAATTGTATGGTGCTGGGTTCTGTAAATGGATTAAACGGAGCTACTTCATCGGTAAAAGTGGGTGTTGGTACTTCAACTCCTTTAATGGCCTTACACGTTACCAAAACCGATAGTGCCATTGCTGTATTTGAAAATACACAGTCACTAAATACCAACGTAAGCAATGCGCTGTATTTTAAAACCGGCAGCGGGGCAGCGCCATACACTGGCGCAATAAAAACAATCGGAGAAACTGTCAATAGCGCCAGGCTTGGTTTATATACCTATGCATCAACATCTCCCAACCAACTGCTGGAAAGAGTGAGTATAACCGATGCAGGCAATGTGGGCATTGGAACCATCAGCCCCTTAATGAAACTGCATGTTGTTAAAGCTGATAGTGCTGTGGCTTTGCTGGAGAACACCCAAACCTTAAATACCAATGTAAGTAATGCCCTGTATTTTAAAACCGGTAATGGTTTATTACCTTATACGGGAGCCTTAAAAACAATTGGTGAAGGCACGGGTGCAGCCCGCCTGGGATTGTTTACTTATGCGTCATTTGGTGCAAATGGTTTACTGGAAAGGCTGAGCATAACTGATAATGGAAACACTGGTATTGGCACCACATTGCCGCTGATGAACCTGCATGTTTCCAGTGCAGATAGTGCCGTTGCATTACTGGAGAATACTCAATTCCTGAATACCAATGTAAGTAATGCATTATACTTTAAAACCGGTACCGGCGCATTACCATATACCGGTGCTGTAAAAACCATTGGCGAAAGTACCGGCGCTGCCAGGCTTGGTTTTTTTACATATGCATCTGCCTCCGCTAATGCATTAAAAGAAAGAATGAGTGTTACCGATGCAGGTAATGTGGGCATAGGTATTATTGCTCCACAAACCGATCTGCATATTAATCCCGTAGGTGCCGGCTCCCTCCTGATCGGTTCAAATAAATATGTGGGTGGATTTACAAACCTGGAAATTGGAATTACTGCACAAAGCAATGGCTATGCTTATTTGCAAGGCACCAAAGCATCCGGAAGCTCTTTTGGTACGCTTGCAATAAATGAAAATGGCGGTAACGTTGGTATTGGAACTTCGCAGCCAGATGCAACAGCAAAGCTGACCGTAGGTGTTAATGGTGGAGTAGGTGGTAGTTACGCAGGAATTGTTGCAAATGCAAATGGCAATGCAAACAATGCAGCTATAAAAGCAGTTGGTACAAATAGTGCGGATGCACTTGCTATTGATGGCCCGATAAGAGCTTTGAACACCAATGACCGGGTAATTTATGTGATGCAAACACAAACCGCAAACTCCAGTGCAGATGGTTATTTACTGGACTATTATACAGCTATTCCCGGTAATCCCGATGGATTGGTAAGTATTTTAATTAATAATCCCCTGTGTAATGGAGATCCTACCGCTATCATATTTTTCTCTTTTCAATTCTACTATGAAAACAACCGGAACTATCAAAGTTATGTGAAGTACAACCAGGCTATAGGAAAGTGGGAGATACTATACCACTATGATAATTATGTAGGTGGTGCTACAAACTATCTTCCCAAGCTCAACATCATGATCGTAAAACAATAAAGGTATAACTATGATTTTTTTTGATCCTCATATGGCTCGCTTTTTTTGTGGACAGCAACTTTGCACAAAATGCAGGCATTGGTACTGCTACACCAAATACCAGCGCCATGGTGCACCTGATATGGGTGGATATTAATCAGTTAGCAATTGGCAGTTGCCAGTTTGCAAAAAATACAGTCCTTCTTGCAGAAATGCAGGAGGGATTTTTTTTACCCGGCTTTATTAATTCTATTCAACTTCATTGGTACAGTTTACCCCGCAACAGGCGGGACACTCTTGTACAGTAAAACTTTATTGAGCTTTAACCAATGCTTTATGCAACGCCTGCCGAATGTTGCCTATTTTTATCAAAACCTATAAATAACAAATCTGTAATTTCATGCTCGGCATTATTGTTCAACTCCTTGTTTCCTGGCTCATCATCTGGTTTTTTGAAAAAGGGAATCTAAGCGTATTTGGTTTTTATCCAACAAAAAAAAGATTGTTTGGTTTTGCTTTGTTCTTTATGGTTACTGCAGTTTGCTGTTCTTCTGATTTTTTTATGCGGATGCTTTTTGCCAAACAACAATGGGAATTAAATCCCAAACTCACTGCCAATCTTATTTTAACAGGTATATGGTGGAATGTAAAATCAGTTCTGTTTGAAGAACTGATCTTCAGGGGCGTGCTGTTCTATATCCTTATTAAAAAGCTGGGTCATACAAAGGCAATAATAATTTCAGCGGTTGCATTTGGTATCTATCATTGGTTTTCACATGAAGTACTGGGAAATATTACACAAATGGCCATCACTTTTGTTGTGACCGGTATTATGGGATTGGTATATGCTTATGCCTATTCAAAAACATTTTCATTGTATTACCCAATCGCTATTCACCTGGGCTGGAACCTCACGAGCAGCGTGGTTTTCTCAAAAAGTATCCTGGGCGACCAGTTATTTACGCAGGTTCAACCTGTGCCTGAAGTAGAAGTGGGGTATTTTATATTTTTCTGCATTCTTATTCTTCCCATGCTAAGTGCCATTTTAATAAATTATTTGATATTGAAAAGAATGCCCCAGCAACCTATTCCTATAAATTGTAAAGCTGCCACACATTAATGTGGCAGCTTTGTAAAATAAGTTTTTATTAATATTTTTTTGCTATAGTAAAATAGAAGAACGAAGGAGGTCCAACCACACCGGCTTCTTCCATCTTCTTTTTCAAGTCCTCTGATTTCATGAAATCTTCAGCCTTTTTCATATCATTCACGATCAAAACAATGGATGCATTGGTATTGTCGCCAACTTCATATCCCAGGACCCTGTCTGTGAGGGCTGCATCTGTCCGCATCTGTTTATGACTGTCGAATGCTTTCCTGAATGCATCCCAATCTTTTACTTTATGTTTTATCATCACGCGTGTACTTGCCGTGTTTGGTGTTTCATCCATCATCTGCACATCAATATAGCTGATGGTAGGCATTCCCACAACACCACTTTTTTTCATGGCATCTTTTAAGCTGGGTGATGCAGCAAATTCTTTTGCCTTTGCAGCATCATCCATTTTTACTACCACCATTACCATATTACTGTCTTTTACGCCACGTGCCAATACGAAATTATGCAACCCGTAAGCCAGGCGCATTGAATCACCAGCTTCGTACCCAACTATCCATTTTCCAAAGTTTGCTACTTTGTGCGTAACCATCATCAGGTTAGCCGGTTTGGCAGGAGGAGGTTCGGGGGCTTTTACAGTAGTTGAATCTGTAGTGGTCTCCTCTGTTTTCTTTTCATCAGCTGAATTACAGGAGAAAAGGAGGGTAGCCATGCTTAACCCGATGGCAACCGGGGCCAAAAACTTAAAATGCTTCATTGTCTTAATTTTTAGGTTTTTAAAAATTGTAGAATAGGTTAAAATTATTAGTCTTTAAATTTATATAATATTATCGAAAATCAAAATAAACAGGCACTAATATTGAAAAGTATCGCATACTTATTCCTCATCTACGATCCCGCCATAATCGATCAATAGTTCTTCTCCCCGTTTAATTTCTTTGATGGATTCAAAAAAATCGCCATCATCAATAGAGATGATATTGGGTGTATCGGAATGGTTTAAGAAAAGAGAGAGATCCATTTTCTTGAACCCGGCTGCAGGTATAAAATAATTATCATCGTCGTACAGGCAATAATTACCTACCAGGAAACGGGCATGTTCAGGCAGGCTTTCAATTTCCTTTTTTGAAACGGTTATCCATTCCCCGGGAGCATCGGGTTTACCAAACATATCCCTGCAGCCTGTAGGGATATCCCTGATCGCAAATACACCAATACCTTCAATGGGAGAGGGTTTTATCATTACCCAGGTATTGGAGGACAGTTCATATAAAAGTTCTTCTTTGGTCATAAGTTATCCTGTTCTATATATCCCCTTACGATAAAGAATTGCGCAGCACAATAGGTAAGCATTATAAATATACCTGCATAAGCAAAGGGTTGATAAAATTTATTTACAGCTAATAAAGAATCTGATAATACAAAAGCAGCTGCTCCCAGCAAATAAAAAACGGCGGCTTTCCTGTTTACTTTATAAAAAATGTGCAGGCTGCAGAGCAACATGGAACAAATAACAGCAGCGTAAATCATCACCGGTAATTTCAGATCGCCTAAATGCGGAAAGAGCTGCCAAACCAGGGTTATACCATAACCAGGTACCAGTGCCACCAAAACCGGTTGTTTTTTAAGCAGGGAGCCATTGGCAGAACGGATCCTCAAAAAATAAAGGATATAAAAAATATGGGTGGTTAAAAAACAGGCCAGGCCAAAAATAAAGAATAGGGCCTGCTTATATTCAAACAATAAGAACACATCACCCAGCCAGGAAAAAAACAGGCCGGTCAGTAATAAATTTTTTCCGGGTACAGATGAGCGGGTATAAAGCAACAGGAGTATTAATGCCGGTATCAACAGGGGCTTAACAATAAAGTGAAGCATTTCAATTTTTGCAGCAATGCCCACCATATCAAGTATAGCCAATATCCAGAAAGCAAAGCCCCATGATTTTTGTGCCTGCTGCTTCATGGTTATTGCAATTCAATAAATCCTTTTCCTGAATAATAATAATTGTTTAAAGAATCTTTTATACGGGTGGTATCAGCAAGCGGTGCGGTAAAGGGTTCAGCCAGTTTAAAAGAAAGTGGTTCAGTTTTGTACATGATAACTTTGTGGTTCCTTTTAGTCCACATATTCATGCGTGCTACGGCAGCCGCTGAATCGGGTGTGACCATAAATACGACTTTGAATGTATACCCATCATTCGTATGGGCTGAATCTATAACTTTCAAAGCTGCAGTATCAGTTTTTGGAATAACAACTGTATTGGCTGTATCGGTTTGCGTGTCGGGTATAACAGTAACCGTTTCAGTATTATTTTTCTTTATCAAAAAATACCAGGCCGTTGTGCAGACCAAACCAATGCCTAAAATTATAGCAGCTACAACCAACCCTTTCTTATTACCCGGAGTAGATTTGGTTTCTGATGCAAAAGATATTTGGGGGTTTTCCCTTTGTTCTTTTACAGCAACCGGCGTGACTTCTGTTTTTGAATAAAATGAATGTGCTTTGGTAAATTCCAGGTCTCCCTGCTGGTTTTTCACCAACATACCCATGCCTTCAATTTTAAATGGCTTACCAATATGTAAGAACTGTTTGCCCAGTACAAGATAAGAGTCCAGGTCGGCAGTGGCCAGCGCCTTCATCTTCCGTGTTTGCTGAACAATATAATTGATCAGCCCTTCATCAGCCGTTGCTCTTGGATCATATTGAAAAGAAATAGCATTTTCGGGTATTTCAACGTCCTTATCATTTTCTTTGGGACCCACAAACTCAGGTGAAAGGGTAAAGGTTCCCATGCCCTGTAAGGTGATTTCTCCGCGATGATAAAAATGCTGAACCAGCAGTTGTTCTATTTTCATTCAGAAATAATTAAGGTTAACAAACCTACAAGATATTCGGTACATAACAAAGTACTGTAAAATTGGTTATTGACATATTCTAAAAAACTGTCAGCCTGAACTTGTCGAAGGCGGGTTACGGAGTGCAAACCGGCTTCGACAATCCCGATAGCCATCGGGACTGACATTCATTTGATTTATTTTTTCAAACTGTTACACTACCGAAAATCCCTTAGTTTTGCATGATGCTTTCGGAAAAAGACAAAGATTTTATAACCTATTGGGAAAAGGAAAGAGAAAGGCAAAGCAGTATTCAGGCTAAATTGATCGCAGGCTTACCTATGTCCATTTTGTTTTGTATGCCTATTTTACTTTTTATTACAGCAGTTTACCTTTTTTTACCGGAATGGTATACCAGGGTATCAAACAATATGGCCGGTTCTATCCCAACGATCGTTATTGCCCTGGTCATTTGTATCGTTTTTTTTTCTTATTTCAGGATGCAGTACAAATGGGAAATGAATGAACAGCATTACCGGGAATTGAAGAGCAAAATGGCCAGGGAAGATCAAACAAACTAATATATATATTAAACAAATAAACAAATATCATGATTAGGAGATTACTTACTTTTTTTTCATTCTGCGTTATTCTTTCATCCTGCAAAAAAAATGACGATAATGGTTGCCCATATACCGTATCCGGTGTTGTTGTACCTGCATCTGAAATGACAAGCTTGCAGGCGTATATTACCGCTAACCGTCCTGCAGCAATTCAACATCCGGGAGGTTTTTTTTATGAAATTAATGCAGCAGGAACCGGGACGGTTACCCCTGAAGTATGTTCAAATGTTACTGTAAAATACGCAGGTTATTTAACCAACGGCTTTAAATTTACTTCGGCTGCAGAGGAGAATACCGGAGCCGTTTATGCTTTAGGGGCATTGATCGTTGGATGGCAAAGAGGACTCCCTTTAATAAAAGCAGGAGGATCAATAAACCTGTATTTACCACCTTCACTTGGGTATGGTAGTAATGCTGTAGGAAGTATCCCTCCAAATTCTATCCTTATTTTCGTGATCCAGTTAACGGCTGTTCAATAGTATCAACATTCAGCCGTAGCTTATTCAACAAAAAAAATAAAGTATTGAGCCACGAAGCAATTTCTGTTTTCGATATGTTTAAGATTGGTGTAGGACCCTCCAGCAGCCATACACTTGGGCCCTGGCGTGCAGCACAGCGATTCACCAATTCTTTGATAGAAAAGAATTTACTGGACGAGGTTAAAGAGATACGTGTTTTATTGTACGGCTCACTCGCCAAAACCGGTATAGGGCATGGAACCGATATTGCCGTGCAACTGGGCTTGAGTGGCGATGACCCGGTAACCTTTGAGGTAAATAATATTGGCGCAAAGATCGCCGACATTAAACAGATGAAGAAGATCCTGCTTACCGGTAAACATGAAATTGATTTTGACCCAGCAGAGGATATTGAATTTTTAATGAGTGAATCTTTGCCTTTTCACCCCAATGCTTTAAGTTTTTTAGTCACCCTGAATAATGGAGAAGATTTTGCCGAAACTTTTTATTCTATAGGAGGAGGCTTTGTGGTTAAAGAAGGTGAAACGCAGGGGGGTAATTTTGATGTCCATCTTCCTTTTCCCATCAATACGTCTGACGAATTGCTCCACTGGTGTATGAAGACGGGGATGAACATCAGCGAAGTGGTAATGGAAAATGAAAGCGCCTGGCGAAGCGAAGCTGAAACAAGGGAAGGACTACTTAATATCTGGAAGGCGATGAAGGAATGCATTTACCGTGGTTGCCATACTGCTGGTATTTTACCCGGGGGTTTACAGGTAAAACGCCGTGGTGCAGGGCTGAATAAAAAATTAATAAACGGAAAGCCATATACAGATTATAACAGCTGGTTGGAACTTGTTAAACAGGGCGGCAATAATTTTACTTATATACTGGATTGGGTAAGTTGTTTTGCCCTGGCGGTGAACGAAGAGAATGCAAGTTTTGGCAGGGTAGTTACGGCTCCCACCAATGGTGCTGCAGGGGTTATTCCCGCCGTGCTGCAATATTATATTGCTTTTTGTAATGGCGATTCGGAAGATAAGATCATTCATTTTTTATTGACAGCAGCCGAAGTGGGGAGCATCTTTAAAAAGGAGCAACCATATCTGCCGCAATGGGTGGCTGCCAGGCAGAGATCGGTGTAAGCAGCGCCATGGCTGCTGCTGCACTTACTGAATGTTTGGGCGGTACGCAACGCCAGGCTTTAATGGCTGCAGAAATAGCCATGGAGCATCACCTGGGCATGACCTGCGACCCCATTGGCGGACTTGTGCAAATACCCTGTATTGAAAGAAATACCATGGGCGCTATAAAAGCAATTACAGCAAGCCAGCTGGCTATGCAAAGCACGCCCGATTATGCCAAAGTAAGTTTGGATGAAGTGATCAAAACCATGTGGCAAACTGCTTTGGATATGAACCATAAATACAAGGAAACTGCAGATGGGGGATTGGCGGTGAATGTGCCGTTGAGCCTTAGCGAGTGCTAACCCCCTCCGCCCCCTGAAGGGGGTTTACACTCCATATTTCCTCTTAATATCCCTATCCGTTTCCCGTTCCTTAATAGAATCCCTTTTGTCGTATATTTTTTTACCCTTACCCAAACCGATCTCCATTTTAAAATAACCCGATTCGGCCAGGAACAACCTTAGGGGGATGATGGAATAACCTTTCTCTTTGATCTTACCCTCCAGTTTTCGTAATTCCCGTTTATTGAGTAAGAGTTTTCTTTCCTGCATGGGCTCGTGGTTACTGTGTGTGCCAAATGAATATTCGGAGATGTGCAGGCTTTTTACAAAAAGTTCGCCATCATGAAACAGGCAATAACTATCGTTAAAACTGGCTTTGCCTGCCCGTAAAGATTTTATTTCGGTGCCGCTGAGTACCATGCCGGCTATATATGTGGCTTCAAAAAAGTATTCGTAATGTGCTTTGCGGTTCGTGAGTTCCAATGCTATGTTTTGCGCAAAGATATTATAAGAAAAGAAGTTATTGCGTAAGTAGCCAAAAATGGCACAGAACCTATTTATTTAATTTATCAAGATTGTCCTTTGCTCTTTGATTTGTTGGGCGCAGCTTTAATGCCTGTTTGTAACATTTTATAGCTTCCTCCTTATTATTTTTTAATTGATAGATATCGCCCAGGTCATTCCATGAAACGATGATGTTGGGGAATGTCTTTGTATAGTATTGATATAACACAAAAGCTTCTTCTGTTTTCTTTTCTGCCATTAATCTTCTACCTGCATCTAATAATATCATGTCATTATCAACCACCATGTTCTCTTTTTTAAGTGCTTCCCCCAGGTCAGTTATTTTAAGATGCGTGAGCATTTGATAAATCTTGGCTGCCATTTGGCTTTCAAATTTCGGTTGCATTGTTAACGCATCCTGTACGATCTTGCCTGTAAAATAAAGTTGTGTAACATTTGGTAAAACCATATTTGTGTTGATAGAACTCTCATTAGTAACCATATAAAATATTAATCCTTCTTTGGGCAGGCGGATCAATCGGGCAAAATAAATTCCGTTGCTTCCCCCATTGTCGATCATTTTAGTATTCCTCCTGCTTTTGGAAATATTACATCCATAGCCAAAAGAAGATTGGCCATTATAACCTTCCTCCTGGATATGTGGAGTAAACATTTGTTGAATAGTAGCATCTTTTAAAATCCCTGCATTTGTAAAAGCATTGGCCCAGATAAAAATATCATCCAGCGAAGCTTCCAGGCCGCCGTTTGCTTTCAGGTTCCAGTATGGTTGGTTTCCCGTTGCTGCAATATGTTGCGGAATGGTTCCCCAGTCTTTTCCATTTTGATAGCCATGTGCAATAGTATCAGTTTTGGAAAAAGAAGAATGATAGCCGATACCATGAATACCAATGGGCTCAAATAAATATTTTTTCAGGAAAGATTCGTAATCCATTCCGGAGACCTGTTCAATAATAATTCCAAGAATACTCATGCCCACATTTGTATAAACAGCCTTTTCCCCGGGTTTAAATGCCAATGGTTCTGTAAATGCCCTTTTCAAAAAACCTTCAGTTTCAATTTTTTCATAGTCGCCGCCATCATTTTGTAAAAACTCATGAAAGCCAGATGAGTGGGTTAGGAGTTGGTGAATAGTAATGTTGGCTTTTTCTGCCGGAACCATGGGAAGGAATTTTTTCAATGGGTCATTAACCAAGAGCTTGCCTTGCTCAACCAATTTCATAATGGCTGCTGCTGTAAAGGCTTTTGTTATGCTACCCATTGATGCCAGGGTAGAAGGAGTGAAGGGGATTTTGTTTTCCTTATCAGCCCAACCATAACCTTTACTAAATATCTTTTCTCCGTTTTTAATAATTAACAGGCCGCCTGAAAAGTTTTTATCAGCGGCAAGTTGTACCAGGTATTTGTCTATCCGTTTGCAGGTGTCATTGTCAACTATAGTTTCATTAGTTTGTTTTGCATTTGAACAGGAAGTTGCCATACTGAGTAAAATGCCTCCAAGAAGAATGATCTGTTTCATACTAAAAGTTACTGATTTTTATTTTAAAATATTAACCTGCTTTAATTCACTTTCCACCATTCTTTATTTTCTCGATCTGCTTCTTTGAGTTATCTGCTGTAGCCCCATCTTTATCTTTTGCTATCGCCATTTCAAAATATTTTATGGCATCCTCCTTTTTACCCATCAGCATAAAGCTTTCGGCATAACTATCGTAGGCATTTGCAGATTCGGGGAATAGCTGAGTATTCATCTTAAGCACTTTATTGGCATTGTCAAATTTGTTTTGATTGATCAATGTATAGCCAAAGGTATTTATTTTAGCTTCCAGCTCATTTTTAAAATAACGGTGCAAGGGGTCTTTTAAATAGTCGGCAGCCATGCTAACCGCTTCATCAAATTTCCCCTGTTCTACAAGGCTTTTTAATTTATCATCAATGGAGCCTTGTTTATCATAGGTATTTATCACATTCATGATGGGATCAACATTATTGTAAAAGTCAGTAAAACTCATGTCCACTGCCAGTGCCGGTTGTGTGGCTTTGCGTTTATCTCTTGGGTCCATGTTTTGCCACCAAAGCCAGCTCAGGTTTGCCTGTAGTTTGCTGTTGGGTAATGTTTCTGTTCGGGTATCACCATAAAAATTTACATTTTCGCTTGTTGGCTCACCCACAAAGATCACCTCAGTAAATTTATCCAGTTCATTCACTAAATTTTGTGCAGCTGAAAAAGTACGGCGGCCAATAATGCAAAAGAATTTCCCTTTCTGGTTTATTTTTCTTGATTTAATAATACCTGTAATGATTGGTTTGTTCAATGTGTTATTGCCACCACCATTCGTCCGCAGATCCAATACCAATTTCTCTACATCATTTTTATCAATAAAGTCAACCATGTTGTTAAAAAAAGTTGAAATCGTTTTTTGCCCGTCATTTAACGTAACGCTGTGGCGAACATAAAGTGTTTTGGTTTCAGGTAATAATTCCATATACCTGAATGAGGCAGGTTCTTTTTGCCATAGAGGCACATTGCCTGGTTTTTGAGCAACTGCCCAACCTGCAGGCGTTTCAAGGCCGGTCATACTGAACACATTATTGTTATTACCGGTTTTAAATTCAATTGTTTCTTCCTTTCCTTCTTTTATATAAGTTATTGACACGTTTTCGGTGTTGGTAATTATTCCCTGTGTTTTTAAAAATTGAGGTGTCCCTAAGTAAAACATACTGTTTCCCTTAAAACCCTGTTCATTCTCATATGAAACCAATGGTCTCATCGTTTCTATAGCCTCTTCTATCTTCATTTTACCAATTTTCAATACTTTTCCACCAACGGCTTTTTCATATTTGTTATCAGCTCTTAAAATATAGACGCCATCACTGAAGTAATATAATTGAAAGGGTAACCTGCTCAATTGCAGATCCGTTGAACCCAGGTGCAGGCCAAATGTATTCATCTGGGTATGGCCTATGTGAAACAGTGCAACTAATTTCACAAATCCAGCTAACACCTGTTCTTTGTCTAGCTTTGGTATTTGATTATTAAAATCATCTACTGCTTTGTCCCAATCGACAGCAGAAATGTTGTAGAAAAGGTTACTGTATTTTGAATGAACCGTTTGTTGCAGGTAGCGCAGGTCGCCCTGCCATTCAGTGGATGTTTGGCAATATCCTGTACATAATAAAAAGCACAGGGATGCACTTAAAATAATTTGTTTGATCATGGCTAATGATTTTAGAACTTAAAAATACAGTAAAAGCACAGCCCTGTTTTACCATTGGTATAGAAATACGATGAAAAACATTGTTTTGCGATGAACGGAGGGGGAATGATAATTTTTTTACTGACTTTTGGGGAATGGGCCTTAAAAATATCTTTACAGGAAAATATTCGTTCCATTTCCTCCTGTGGATCTTTTTTATTTTTGCACTTATAGCTGATACAACCACATTGTACATTTATGATAAATGGCTTTTTTGCTATTATGTATTTGCTAAAACATGTATTCAGGCAATTCTTGTATATGTAAATATCCTGCTTTTATATCCCCTGTTTTTTAAAAAGAAAAAATACGGGTTATATGTAGTGCTTGTTATACTGATTACTTTAGTGGCAGGGTATTGTAACCTGAAATTGGAGGTATTTATCAGTGAGAAAAGAGAATTATTTAGTAGGGAAAGACATTTCCAGTTTTTCCTGTCGCAACTGGGAATGGCCGCACGCTATGTTTTAATTTCTTTCCTGCTTAAAATTTCAGTTGATTATTATGAACAAAAAGAAACCATCAAAAAAATTGAACTGGAAAAAGCAACAGCAGAGTTGAATTTTTTGAAGGCACAGGTAAACCCGCATTTTCTTTTTAACACCCTCAATAACCTGTATGCATTAATTCTTGAACGATCTGATAAAAGCGGTGAAGCAGTTTTAAAGCTGGCAGATATCATGAAATATATACTGGCAGAGGGTAAAGAAGACAAGGTGATGCTTGAAAAAGAAGTTCAGTTATTGTATAATTATACTGAACTGGAACGGTTAAGAAAGCCCGATGCAGAAATTATCTTTAACGCAACCGGGAATACAGGAAATTCTTTAATAACACCTTTATTACTGCTTCCTTTGGTGGAGAATGCATTTAAATATGGATTGAATTCAGTTGCTAAAAATGGCTTTGTACGGATTTATATGAAAACAGAAGGGGAGGCGTTAAATGTAACTGTTGAAAATAATATACCCCCTGTTAAAAATGATGAAGCTTTACAATCGCTGGGTATTGGTATTGAAAATGTAAATAAAAGACTTGAAATGTTGTACCCCGGAAAATATATCTTAAAAATTGAGAACAGGATAGATTCTTATTTTGTAAATCTTCAATTACAACTGTTATGAAGTATAAATGCGTAATAGTGGACGATGAGCCGCTTGCACATAAGGTATTGCTGAACTACATACAAAAAGCAGAAAACCTGGTTGTGGTGAAGCAATGTTATACGGCAGAAGATGCTCGGCTCTACCTGGCTGAAAATGCAGTGGATATTATATTCCTGGATATTGAAATGCCTGAAGAAACAGGGATACATTTATTACAATCCTTACTAAACAAGCCTGTAACCATTTTTACAACAGCTTTCCTGCATTATTCATTAGAAGGATTTGAACTGGGGGTAATGGATTACCTGGTAAAGCCCATCCGGTACGAACGCTTTGAACGGGCATTAAAAAGAGCCACAGATTTTTTAGAGTTATTGCAATTAAGATCGGGAATAGAAAATGATGTTGCTGAACAGTCGAACATACTAATAAAAACCGGAACGAAAAAAGTTTCTGTAAACCGCAACAACATCTCACACGTGCAGGCACTAAAGGACTACGCAATTATTTACTGTGACAGTGAAAAATATGTGGTGAGGAGTACAATGAAAGAAATGGAAGAATTATTGGGTGCTGCCGGATTTTTTCGGGTTCATAAATCATTTATAATTGCTAAAAATAAAGCCCATTTTTTTACCGCAACTAAAATTGAGTTCAAAAATTTTGAGATACCGGTGGGCAGAAAATATAAAAAGATAATTGAAAATTACCTCGAGACAATATCTCCGAAAACACAATAAGAGGCAAATGAATTATTTAATGATGGTTACAAATCCCGTCAAAGGGTCCCTGCCACTGCCGGGCTCAATGATGTAGTAATAAGTATCCACAGGCAATGACTTGCCTTTGTACATACCATCCCAGGCTTTATACCTGCCGCGGCTTTCAAACACCATTTGCCCTGCCCGGGTAAATACCTGTGTATGATTTTCTATGTATTCATCCAGGTATTGTATTTCCCAAAGGTCATTGATGCCGTCGTTATTGGGCGAAAATGTATTGGGTATGCGTGGGATCTTTAAAACATCAATGAACACCTGGTCTGTTGTGGTACAGCCACCCGGTGCCGTTGCAGCAATGGTATATAAAATATCAAATTTCGGCTCTACACATTTTGGTTTAAGCGAGGTGGGATCATTCAGGTATTGTGACGGTATCCATAAATATTGAAGATTGGTTCCGGTTGAAGAAGCCTGGATGGTTATGGTTCCGCCTTCCAGCATCCTCCTGTCGGGACCGGCATTGACAGTGGGATAGGGGTGAACCGTTATTTGTTTGGTTAAGAGGTTGCTTTTACAGCCATGACTGTTTACCGTGTACAGGCTTACATCGTAAGTTTTACCGGCGCCATAAATATACAGTACGTTCTTTGTGTTTCTTAACATTCCATCGCCCATATCCCAGTTCCACTGTACGGTTGTACCATCCATGCTGTTTGTTGAATCAGTAAAGAATACGGCATCGCCAAGGCAAATGTCTTTTTTACTCATTCCAAAATTGATCTTTGGCTGAGGATGAATTGTATTGAGCAGGATGGTTGTGTCGTGCAGGCAACCACCATTGCTTGTCACTTTTAAATTTACCCTGAAAGGCCCCGTGGCATTGTATATATGAGTAGGCGTTTTAAGTGTTGACCTATTATTTGGTATGCTTAACGGGTCATCAAAATTCCATAAATACTGAAAAGCATTTTGCGATCCATCTGATATGCTGCACAGGTTTGTGAATTTTATTGTACCATCAGGCAGACAAACAGAAGCAGGAAATCCAAAGTCGGCTACGGGTTTTGGAAAGATTGTAAAAGGTATGGCAGAACCGGCCACAGAAGGCGTATCACAGGCACTTAAAATGGTATTGCCATCGCTGCCAACCCGTAAAATGATCTGGAAATTTCCGGGCTGTAAAAGTGTAGTATTAAAATGCACAATTATCCTGGTAGTTGATCCATTTACACAGTTTACGGGTGTTGCCCCCGTGATGGTTACCGGGTAAGTACCGGTAACAAAAAAATCGCTGCCATTAGCCGCTACTGAACTGCATTTAATATCTTCCGGAAAAATAAGTACGAGGGAATCGGTGCTGCATTTATTATTATTGAGACTGTCGAAAGGCACAGGCAGCGGGGACAGTACCGTAAATGGAATTGATTCTCCCGGGGGCACATCATTATCACAAAGGTCTAATAATGTATTTGCATCGATGCCGTTTTGGGCAATCAAATTGTAATTGCCAAAAGGTAATGGATTACTGAAAGTCAATAAAACCGAATCCATATCAAACCCATTTGTACACCCTATTCCCACAGCACTGATAATATTTGCTGCGGCAGGGCTGATGATGAAATCAGAACCATTGGCAGCAAGGCTGCT
>JBDSXS010000156.1:0-15834 GCA_039926045.1 Ferruginibacter sp. | reverse complement strand
CTAATTCCCATTCCAATCCGGTAACCGCCCAGGCGTATAAGGTGCTTTACTCCTTTCCAGCTGGTTCTCTATATTCTTAATGGCTTCACCAATAGCTTTCAACTCATTATATACCGGCGTAAACTGTTTAACTGCTATAGTATAATTGTTGATGAAGGTTGTGGTTGGCGCTGCGGTTGTGGACCATAATGCTCCTGTTATGTTGCCGATGCGGCCATTAATAGAAGGGACTGTTTCAAACTCTCTTCTTGTTAAAGTGGCATCACCGTTCAATTTGGTGTTTACATCATTCAATCTTTTCTCCAGGGCAGTTACTGTTTTAGCGATATCGATAGGGAGTTTTGGCGTTTCAATAATGGCCTGTTTAATATATTTGATCTTATTGACCATTTCACCGCGGTATTCATCTGCAGCGGCACTCACCCTTCTTAACTCAGCAACTTTTTTACTAAACTCTTCCAATGCTTTTTTATCAGTAGCGGGAAGTGTAGCATTATTCAACCCTACTGTCCTGAATGGTTGCGGAGCCACCAGTTCAGTATAACGGCCATCTTCAAATTTGCTCATTGATACTTTATAATTTCCCGGTAAAGCCATATAACCAATTTCCGGCGAGCTAAATGCAAAAGCCTCATCAAATGGAGTAAGGTCAACCGGGCCAAATGGTGCATAGCGGAAATCCCAAACGACCCTGTTCATGCCCTTTTTTGCCGGCGCTTTTATCCGGCGCACTACATTATTATTTTCATCTGTTACCGTAAATAATACATGTGGTGCCGGCTGTTCATCTTCCAGCCTTAATGAATCTATGGGAGGATAATAAGGAGCTTCACCCTTCTTTATCCGTTCCTTTTCTGCTTCACGCCTTTTGTCTTTTATTGTTTTAATATCATCTTTTAAATAATAAGTGAACACTGCTCCAACTTTAGGATTGGGCGTTGTAAAAAAACTTTCACCCTGGAAACCTTTACCTCTTACACCCAATGTCTGTGCCTCAATGAACATCAGCGCATCTTTAACAGGATAAATAGTAGCAGGCCTGGTAAGGTCTTCTTTTTTAAAATTTCGTAACGGGGTATAATCATCCAGCACATAAAAGCCACGGCCAAAAGTGGCGAGCACCAGGTCGTTCTCTCTTTTTTGAATGGTAATGTCTTTTATTGAAATGGTTGGCAAACCGTTCTTTAATGGTATCCACTCCTGCCCTCCATCAATACTGAAATAAAAACCAAACTCCGTTCCTACAAATAACAGGTTAGGATTAACATGATCTTCTGCTATGGTATAAGCCGTGCCCCTTTCAGGTAAATTATTCTGAATGGGTTTCCATGTTTTACCGCCATCAATTGTTTTATATACATAAGGATGAAAATCGCCATAGCGGTGATGATTGAAAGTTGCATAGGCAACATTCCTGTTGTGCTGAGATGTGATAACCTGGTTCACATAAGTTCTTTCCGGAACACCGGGGATATTGTCAACTTTTGTCCATGTCTTTCCTCCATCATTGGTTATTTGTATCAACCCGTCATCTGTACCCACGTAAACCGTGTTCTCATCAAATTGTGATTCGGCAATGGTAGTTGTTTGTCCATACACATCTGTAGATCCATTTTTGGCAACAGCATCCACGCTCCACACTTTGCCCATCACTTCCAGTTTATTCCTGTCAATCTGCCTGCTGAGGTCACCACTTATTTTTTTCCATGTATTTCCCTGGTCATCGGTGCGGAATAATTTATTGGATCCAAAGTACAAGCGCTTATTATCGAACTTTGATATTAATAATGGCGCATCCCAGTTCCAGCGGTTAGCAGCTTCCTCATCCTCTTCCTGGGGCTGTATGAATAAAAACTCACCACTCTTTTTATCATACCTGGTCAATGCTCCATACTGTGCTTCGGCATAAATAATATCCGGATTACTCTGGTCAACCTGTGTTTCAAAACCATCACCAATGCTGGTAAAGTACCAATCAGTATTCATGATTCCATTTACACTTGTGGTACGTGAAGGGCCCCCGAGACTAAAGTTATCCTGTGTACCTCCATGAATGCTGTAAAATGGATAAGCATTATCAGTAGTTACTTTATAAAATTGTGTAACCGGCAGGTTGGCTTTGAAATTCCAGTTGGCAGCTGCATCAAAACTTTCATACACACCACCATCGCAACCAACCAGGTAGTGGTCTGTATTATCGGGATCGATCCAGATCACATGGTTATCTATATGCTTACTTTTTTCACCAAGGTTGGAAAAAGTTTTGCCCCCGTCTTTGCTCACAACCATATAAGCATTGATCACAAAGATCTTGTTGATGTCTTTGGGGTCGCAAAATATTTTTTGATAATAATTACCGCTGGATATATAGCCTCCTTGTTTTTCCCAACTGGCACCACGATCAGTACTTTTAAAAACACCGCCCTTGCCTTCGGTTGCCTCAACTACCGCATATAATACATCAGGATTAACAGGAGAATAATTCAAACCGATCCTGCCCAGGTCAATGCTGGGTATCCCATTCATCATCTTGTTCCAGGTAGCGCCAGCATCGGTACTTTTGTACAAAGCAGATTCGGGGCCGCCACCGATATAAGTGAACACTTTACGCTGCCGTTGGTGTGCAGCCGCATAAACAATATTTGGAAAGCGTGGATCAACCATCACTTCATTAAAACCCGTATGTTCACTAACGTGCAAAACCTGTTTCCATGTTTTACCACCGTCTGTGGTTTTATAAATGCCACGTTCACCTCCTGATTTCCACAGGGGGCCATAAGCTGCTACATAAACGATATCACTGTTGGTTGGGTCAATGGCAATACGGCCAATATGTTCAGAGTTTTTTAAGCCCATATTTTTCCAGCTTTTACCAGCATCATCAGACCTGTAAATACCATCTCCATAACCAACAACCCGTTGGTTATTATTTTCACCGCTGCCTACCCATACCACATTGGGATTGGAAGGGTCGATCGCCAAACAGCCTATTGAAAAAGAACCTTCTCCATCAAAAACGGGATTGTAGGTTACACCGGCATTGGTAGTTTTCCAAACACCCCCTGCGGCCGCAGCTACATAATATTCGCTATGGTTCTTTGGGTTAACAGCAATATCAGCGATTCGGCCCGAAGTAATAGCCGGCCCTACAGATCTAAAACTCAACCCGGACAGGGAAATGTTTTTTAAAGAATCCGGTTTCTTTTGGGCCGCCACATTCAGCGAAATGAAAAGAATGAATATGGAAAGTAAGGTTTTGCTGATCTGCATAAAATTAATTTTGTACTCACTAAATTAAGTGGTTTATCGCAAATACAGGCTACCATTTAAAAAATCCATTTAGTCACGAATTACACCAATTTTCACAAATGGCTTTGATATTATTGTTCATTAGTGTAACCTGTCTGCCGTCAGGCAGGTTCATGGCAAAAAAACCAATAAACTTATTCAAAGCAATATTTTAAGCAGCTTCTTAAACACTTATCTTATTTTTGCAGCAAACTCATTGTATGAATTATTCATTGGTAATACATAGCATTCTTCGCTGGGCAGTGCTGCTTTTTGGTGTTTGGGCTGTTCTTGGCGCCCTGGGCGCTGTGGCATCTAAAAGAGCATATAGGAGCGGAGATAATAAAGTAAGCCTGTTCTTTATGATCAGTTGTGACATCCAGTTACTGCTGGGTCTTATTTTATATTTTACCGGTATGTGGTTCGAGAAAGTAAAAACCGGTATGGGTGAGGTAATGAAAGACCCCGCTGAACGTTTCTTTGCAGTTGAACATGCGTTGATGATGATCATTGCCTGGTTACTGGTACATATTGGGCGCAGCATGGTAAAACGTGCCGATACAGATGCACAAAAACACAAGCGCACACTAATATACTTTGGTATTGCGTTAATCATAATTCTATTGATGATACCCTGGCCTTTCCGCCAGCCGGGAATTGGAAGGCAATTATTTCCTCAGTTTTAAAAATGATATGAACAAGTATGGCAAAGAAGAAAGACGAACCCATTATCCTTATTACAAATGATGACGGCATAACAGCCCCCGGAATAAAAAGTTTGATAGAAGCTGCAAGGGGATTGGGCAAAGTTGTAGTGGTGGCCCCGGATAAAGCACAAAGCGGCATGGGACATGCCATTACCATTGGCGACCCTTTACGGATGGATAAAGTTGATATGTTTGAAGGCATAGAAGCCTGGCAAACTTCCGGCACACCGGTAGATTGTGTTAAACTTGCTGTTGATAAGATACTGCACCGAAAACCCGATCTGTGTATCAGCGGCATTAACCATGGCGCCAATCATTCCATTAATGTAATTTACAGCGGTACGATGAGTGCTGCCATGGAAGCATCTATTGAAAGTATTCCCAGTATTGGTTTTTCACTACTGGATTATCGTTTTGATGCTGACTTTGCTGCTGCTGCATTTTATGCCAACAAGATCATTAAAACAGTTTTAGCAAATAAATTAGACAAGCATCTTTTATTAAATGTAAATATCCCTTCAATACCCAAAAAGGATATTAAAGGGATCAGGATCTGCAAACAGGCTTACGCAAAATATAAGGAAGAGTTTGATGAACGCTTAGACCCTCATGGAAAAAAATATTATTGGTTAACGGGCAAATTTATCAATTATGATAAAGCTAAAGACACCGATGTGTGGGCTTTAAAAAATAATTATGTAAGTGTGGTACCCGTACAATTTGACCTTACTAATTATACATTGAAAAATTTATTGGAAAAGAAGAAATTATTTAAGTGATGCTAAAGAAAGACAGTTTTATTTTTGGTTTTATCATGGGCCTCATAGCCCCGTTTGTTGGTTTTGCTATTTTTAAATACAGGCAGCTTGGACCACTCAGTTATTATGAGGCGCTGCAATTTATTTTTGCACAACCGGGGCATAAGATGTTAACCGTTGCCATCAGCCTTTCTTTAATGGCCAATGCCGTTCTGTTTACCATTTATATCAATGCCCGGATCGATAAAACAGCCAAGGGCATATTTGTAGCTACAATTATTTATGCGTTAACGGCTTTGAGCATTAAAACATTTGGGTAAAAAAAATGAAATATTATATCATTGCCGGTGAAGCAAGTGGCGACCTGCACGGCAGTAATCTTATCAAGGAATTAAAAAAAAGAGATGCTGCAGCCGACATACGTTGCTGGGGTGGTGATAAGATGGAAGCCGCCGGAGCCACGCTTGTAAAGCATTACAAAGAGCTTGCCTTTATGGGTTTCCTGGAAGTGATCAAAAATCTCCGGACCATCTTAAAGAACATCAAAGTTTGTAAAGAAGATATTCTGCAATACAAACCCACTGCATTAATACTTATTGATTACCCCGGTTTTAATTTACGCATTGCCAAATGGGCAAAGGAACAGGGCATCAGGGTCATCTACTATATTTCTCCCCAGGTTTGGGCATGGAAAGAGAACCGGGTCAAACTGATCAAAACCTGTGTTGATAAAATGCTCGTCATCTTACCTTTTGAAAAGGAATTTTATAAAAAATGGAATTATGAAGTGGAGTATGTAGGGCATCCCCTGGTGGAAGTGGTTGAGGAATTTGGTCCCGCCATAGACGGGACGGAATCAGGTGCTGAAAAATCGAATGCTATTCTTCCCAATTACCAATTACCAAATCCAAATTCCGGTATCATTGCTCTCCTACCCGGCAGCAGGCAGCAGGAGATACTTAAAAAACTCCCCATCATGCTGGAAGTGGCAAAACATTTTCCCCACTATCAATTTGTGGTTGCTAAAGCACCCGGACTTGAGGAACATTTTTATGCAGGGCTTTTAGCGCCTTATAAGAACGTATCATCAGTAGTTAATAAGACCTATGAACTTTTGGTACGGTCAAAGGCAGCGCTGGTTACCAGCGGAACGGCAACTTTGGAAACTGCATTATTTGCTGTGCCCCAAGTGATCTGCTATAAAGGAAGTGCCTTCTCCTACCAGATAGCCAAACGGTTGATCAAAATAAAATTCATCGGGCTGGTAAACCTCATCATGGATAAAGAAGTGGTTAAAGAATTGATACAGGATGAACTGACCGTTGAAAATTTAAAACATGAATTGAACCTGATTTTAACTGATGAAGCAAGACAACTGCAATTACAAAAAGATTATGCTTCACTTAAAACCCTGCTGAGTAAGGGCGGCCATGCTTCGGCCAATGCAGCGGAGAGTATTTACAGTTACCTGGCTAAACTACCTCAATAATTTTATGGCCAGTATGATCATGGCCAGCAGGAACAATAATATCGATAACCTGTTGATACCGTGCATATACTTCACGAAGCTGGAATGAGGACGATTGGGATCTTTTTTCTTCAGGTATAAATATTCAGCTATTTGATTAAGTATTCCCATATTGAAAAATTATTTCTGTAAAATTAGCATTTAAACTTTATTTCCAATTTTTTGTTAAAGGATACCAGCCTTAAAACTCCAAAAACTTAAAGTTCGTATCTTAACAAAAGAAAAATTATGAAATACATTGTCTCCATTGTTGTTTTACTGAGCTTTATTGTTAATGCCCAGGCACAAGCCCATAAATATACAGTAACAAAAACTGACGCCGAATGGCGCAAACAATTAACTACAGAACAATACGACGTTACCCGTAAAAAAGGAACTGAAAGGTCTTTTAGCGGAGCCTACTGGGATAACCACCAAAAAGGAATTTACAAATGCATTTGCTGCAACCAGGAGTTATTCAGCTCTGCCACTAAATTTGAAAGCGGCACAGGCTGGCCAAGTTTTTGGCAGGCGATAAAAAAAGCAAATGTAGAAGAAATTACCGATAACAGTTATGGCATGGCTCGTACCGAAGTTAACTGTAGCAGGTGTGGTGCCCATTTAGGCCATGTATTTGACGACGGGCCAAAACCAACCGGGCTCCGTTATTGTATGAACTCAGCGTCGCTTATATTTGAAAAAAAATAAACCAGGTGTCTGAAAATAAATCCTGCGATTCAACTTTATTGCTTTTAAGAGGCTTTGATATTTTTCAACATATCACCGATGAAGAATATATTGAGCTTGACCTCGTTCATAATTATGTGGAGGCAACAAACGGAGAATACATCTATTTTCCGCATCAAAACCGAAATAAACTTTATTTTGCAAAGGATGGCTTTATCAAACTGGGCTATATTGATGAAGAAGGCAATGAAGTTATAAAAGAGATCATTCAGAAAGGCGAGGTTTTTGGCCAGCTCACTTTAGAAAAGAACAACGACAGGGATGAATTTGCGCAGGCATATAAAAGTAATGTAAGTCTTTGTGCTTTTACCATGGAAGATTTTCTGCGTCTTTTACAACGCAAGCCGGAAATGGCCATCGCTTTTAGTTTTCATTTAGGCAACAAACTCCGTAAAGTTGAGAACCGGTTGTTGAACATTTTAAATAAAGATGTTAAAAGCAGGCTGGCGCAATTACTTTTACAGCTGGCTGTTGATAATCATTCCATCGGTGATAATAAAACTGTTATTGATAAATTTTTAACCCATGACGACATGGCCAGGCTGATCGGTTCATCAAGGCAAACGGTAACTACAACGCTGAACCAATTTGAAAAACAGGATCTCATCACAGTTTCAAAAAACAAGATCGCCATTAATGATATTGCACTGTTAAAAAAAACAGGAGAAAGCCGTTAACTGCCATACCCTACAAATTATATGTTGTAGCCAACTCTTTTAGTGCTAAAATATTGGTAACACCCAGTTTTTCAAATAACCTGGCTTTATGTGTACCTACTGTTGAGGTTTGAATATTTAAGGCATGGGAAATATCGGTAACGGTTTTTCCATCAAGCAACAAGGTAACAATTTCAAATTCACGTGGTGATAATTCATTGAATGGATTACCCGATTTTCCCGAATAAGAATCTTCGGCCAGTTTTTCTGCAAGGGTATCGCTTATGTATTTTTTCCCATTGAGTATGGTACTGATGGCACGGGTTATTTCTTCCAGCGGCGCCTCTTTTGAAACAAATCCACTTGCGCCTGCTTTCATAAAACGTTTGGCATAAATATTTTCAGCACTCATCGAGAACATTAAAACTTTGGCAGCCGGATAAGTAATGTGAACATATTCCATCAATCCAAGTGTATCTGTATTGGGCATTTGTATATCCATGATGATGAGATCAAACTGCTCATTTTTAAGTTTTGAAATGGCAGTGTCACCATTCATAGCTTCGTGGACCTCGGCGGGATTATAGATCTCAGATAACAGGGTTTTTATTCCTGACCGTACAACAACATGATCATCTACCAATAGAAATTTTTTCATTTTTGCAGGGTTTAGGTAGGGGCAACAATTTATTAGATAGTTTTCCACTATGAAGATAGAATTTTTTCTACATAAATAATATCCTATTTATTAGTTTGCCCTATTACACCTTTATCGGTATTTATCAATAGTATATCTACGTATTTTATAATCGTAAAAACACTTACATAATACCCTCAAAAGTAAAGACGCAAAATACTGCTGTATAGTTGAAAACTCCGTGCACAGGAGAAAGTGGCTTATTGCAGGCTTAAAATAATAATGGCAGGTCTGCATTATATCCGCTCCGGGTGAAGGCTGTGAGTTGATCGTAACTTTTTCTGAATAAGTTCCCAGTCCATTTAATAGAGTGTGAGCAGGTGTTCCCTGATGAGGTCAAAATGCTCCCAGGGTATAAAATGGCTGGCACCCGGAATAATGATCACTTTTACGTTTGGATTATTGTACAGCTTTTTTTTACCGTATTCCACATTTTTTACCGTAACAAATTTATCAGCATCACCGTGAATGAATGTTACCGGCATATGCAGTACTGCATATCCGGTATCGATCCCGTACAGGTCTTTCTTAAAATACATGATCTCGTTATTGGAAGGTTTAAATGCACCGGGCATGAACCATCTTAAGGGTGTGTACATGAAAAGATAACGCCAGTATTCCTTTGGTTCATCCTTTGGTGAGATTGAACCCGCCAGTATAGTGAGGGATGCATATGTACCTGGCCGATCCTGTGCCATGTTAACAATCACTGGTCCGCCAATGCTGTGACCGATAAGGTGCACCGGCATTCCGTTATTTTCTTTTTCTGTTATCTTATTAAGCGCTTCGGCCTGTCGGGGTAAATGCCAGGCCTCACCAAAATCGCTGTATCCAAAGCCGGGCCTGTCAACCGAAATTATCCTAAAATGCTTTAGCAATATAGAATCCATCATATATATCTTAAACGCATCCCAACTGCCCGGTGAGCCATGAACAAAAAACAAGGTAGGCAAGGTATCAGCCCCGGCCTTTGCATAATGTAATTTGATATCATCAACTTCGATGTAATGAAAGCTGATGTGTAAACCTTTTTGAGCAAACTCTGTTGTAGCCTTGCTGTCGCTGATCCTGAATTTCATACAGCTTTGGGCAAAAATGATCCAGCAGGTAATAAAAACAAGCAGGCCCCATTTTAGTTTCTTTTTTGTTTTCTTATTCATCAGCTTTCCAAATGGTTTAAAATTGTTTCAGGTTTTTCATAACCGCTTTATTCTCTTTGAACATCTGCATTCCCTCTTTAACCGTTAAATACCGGAAACCCCTTGTATGGTTTTTTATACTGATGGCACACAGTAATTTAAAATGCCGGGCAATTTCCTTCCAGGCAAAGAAAAGAGAATGCCCCGGATCATAAATATGCGTGGGCTCGCTGCCTGCACCATTCAATTCAATGATGGAAAAATTCTTACCTGCTTTCAGATCGTCAAAATTACTGTACATAATATCCAGGCGGCCAAAATAAAATTCAGGTATCTGTTTACAAACCCGGTCAAAGTTTTGCGTAAATAAGTTATCGGCCCAATGACTTACATCAATGAACTTTGCACCCCGTGCGTGGTTCCCATAGGGCACTAAATTTCTTAACTCATCTTTTTCCGGCACAGCCTGCAACCCTTCGCCATACATTTTTTCCAATGCCGCTAATTGCAAATGAAAACGGGGATCTTTTTCAAGCAGTTGTGTTAATGTTGAAACGCCATCGCCTTTCACAATTAAAAATTCTTTGGCCACAATGCCGGTGATCATCCCATCAGGCTGATCAGGCATACGGCAATAAAATATCCCTACTTCCTGCGGATATGCTATAAACTCCTGTATTAAAAAATCCATATTGATCTTAGCTGCATAAGCTGCGATATCCTGCAACGCATATATTTTTTCCACACCCCTGCCCTTTCCGCCAATATCGGGTTTGGCAATACAGGGAAAAGAAATACCGGAAGCAGCAACAGTTTTTAAAATATCATCAGCAGCAGTTCCATATTTAAAGAATAAGGTACTGGGAATGTATTCTGCAGGAATGATATCATAGATCTCTTTTTTAGATTCCATTAAAAACCCTGCATTCTTTATCCTTGGATTGGCCGCATTAAAAAAAAAGAAGGACCTGGCTTTAGCCGCATAATAAAACCACACAAAATACATGGGTATATACACAATATCAAAAGACCAGTACTCCCAATGGGTAAGCTTGTGTATGAATAATTTAAATTTCTTCACTGTAATTTATTAGCCTTGTTTGATGTGCATGGTCTCTTCAAATTGCTGATGCAGTAAAAGATCAGTATGTAAAAATCCGATAGAACCGGTTTTTACAACCGCCTGTGTAATGCTGAATGTCTTCATCCCTGTTTGCCGGTTGATGACAAACCCGTTCTCCTCATCACCATGATCATCGCCATGAAAATCACGGATCATTTGGGCCGTTATGATCTTTTTAGTTTTGATAAACTCCTCAAATAATCTTTTCCGGTTTTGGATAACCTCCTCAGTATATAAAGTTGATGACGACCAGATATGATTTCCGGAAGTATCCAGTGATCGGTCATGTTTGTTATTTCCATCCCACCTCAACTCATGTAAGCTGCCATATTGAAAAAGAACGATCGTAAACGGTTCAATGTTACCGAGACCTATTGATTTAAAAAAAACAAGCGGGTCATCAGCTTCAATGATCTCCAGTAAGATCAATCCCCGGCTTTTACGGTAAGGTGGTTTTGCAATATGTTTTTTTAAAGCGCCGTTCAGCAATACAGATACTACGCCATGATCCCCGGCTGCAAACCAGGTACCGCCTGCTTTTTCATCTTTTGGAAAGATTATTTTTTTATTTTTTAACAAATGGAAAGCGGGAGCTGCAGCATTTTTCCGCTGTATATGTTCATCCCTGTTTGAAGTAATAATTACTGCATCTTTTACCGGTACAAAACTTACTGTGCACATTGCTGCCGGTATTGTAAAGTTGAAGGTGCTACGCCAAAACTATCATCGATCCGGATATCTTTTATAGAAAGTAACGCTACCTTAATTAGCGCCTGGTGATGAATACAATGTTCGAGATTATACAAAACCTCGCGGTAATAATTTGATTCGATACAAACAGCGTTATCAGGATCTTCGCAAAATATCCTCACTGTTTTATCAGGCTGTTGAAGTTGAAGCTGAATTTCTTTTACCGCATCAACCGCTGCAGCAATCTCGTTTTCGTAAAGCGTATTTCTTTTACGGTCATCATAGTGTATTTCCCCTGTCCCGTAGCCCCAGATCAGGCATTGGTACAACTCAATGATGTGCCGGGTATGCTGTCCAATGCTTGCATTGCTCAGTTCGCTACATGGTGCTGCATAACTGCTTTGGCCCGGCAACTGTTGTAATACATCTACAAGGCTGTTCAATGCTTCTGTTGATTTATTAAAAACACTTCTCAAAATTTCAATTTTAATAGTTGAGGTATATTTTTTCTGTGTATGATGATCAATATAAGACAGCAGGTAAAAGTAATTACTGCATAAGCAAACAAGATCGCATCGCCCCCAAAGTTAATCCCCAATTTTGTAAGATGAAAAAAAATAGCGCCCGACATTAAGCCTAATCCCAGTAAAGCACCTAATAAAGTAGTACGTGGTATTAAAATCAAAATGGCAGCGATCAATTCTGCTATGCCCGTACCGATCCTTCCCCACGGCTCCATGCCAAGCTCTGTAAACAATGCTACAGACTGGGGGTGCGCCGTAAACTTAAAATATAAGGTTTGCAACAGGATCACTGCTGCCACGATTCGCAGGACCCAAATAAAAATTTTCTTACTCATAATTCTGCAATTTTAGGATAACTATTACAAGTTATTTGTCATATAGCCGACACTGCCCCCTCACTGGTATTTATGTTCTTTCATATACGGTTTATGTTTCCCAAGGGTTTTGGTTCTATATATCACCTTAATTATTTAAGTATTTCTGAATAAACCCGCATACTACTGTTTTTTATCGGGTACAAATCCATCTCCTTTCAGGTGCTTATCCAGTAACCGGGGAAGGAGATGATCATTTTTTGCATGTTAGTTTAGTTTTAAGTAAGGTAATTAAAAATATTTATTCGCCTTGATAGTTTATGATTCTAAAAAATCTTACTTTAAAGTGAAATTTAAGATATATCGATAAAAAACAGTGGCCATATATCAAATAAAATGAACAGTGAAAATAAAACAGCCGAGGTAAATGCATTTATGAAGGAGCTTGATCATCCCCTGAAGGCTGAAATAGAATCTGTAAGGGCCATCATTAAGGCAAACCCCAGGATAGCTGAAAGGATAAAATGGAACGCCCCCAGTTTTTTTTATATAGACGACCTGGCCACTATACATGTAAAAGCACAGCAACATGTGCACCTTATCTTTCATCACCCCGCTATTGTAAAAATAAAGTCCAAATTGTTGGAAGGTGATTATAAAGACAGGCGGATGATGTATTTCGAAAACATGAAAGAGGTCAATGCCCGCAAAAAAGAGCTGGCAAGGATCATCAGGGAACTGGTTGAGCTGATGAAGGCGTGATCCAATATTTGCTCCGCCCGGTTTCTTAACATTTTTTCTGATCTTTTTGCTGTAAATTTAATATTGGCATGGTCTCCTTTAAACGATATATCATTTCTCTTTCACTGTTTTTACTGGCAATTGATTTACCGGCACAAAATATTACAGGCACCTGGGAAGGAAACCTGGGCAATGACCAGTACCTGCAACTCAATATCATACAGACAGGTGATAAGATATGCGGTTACACCTATGATCATGTAAATGCAGATAAGAGAAGTTTTTGCAAAGCTTTTTTTGAAGGACGTTATGATAAAGAAAAAAAGAAATTATTGATCTCCGGCAAATATTTTCTACAGAACTCCGGCGGTCATGTACTGATGAGACTAAGCCTGGCGTATCAGATCGTTAATGGTGTTGAAATACTGGAGCAAAAGCCTACAGGAGCTTCTGTTCTGTCATCTATGCTGTCGATATTTGGCATTATTGGGGATGATCCGTTGGAGGCCGAATCCAGTGCTGATTATGTAAAAATAAAAAAAGTATCAGACCAGCCTTATGAATTAATTGAGTTGATGAAGGATTGTATAGCGAGGGATAAAAAGAAGACGGATACGGTTGTAAAAAATGTAGTGCCTCCTAAAAGAAAAGACAGCTTACCCCCTGTCGTAAAGATCATTCCTCCCCAAATACCAAAAGACAGCTTACCACCGGTTGTTAATCCACCTGTTGTAGTTAAAAAAGAAAACCTTCCATTACCTAAAACATTTACCGAAAGAAAGAACAAAGAACAAAGCCGCATTACCGTAGATGTAAAAAGCATTAATTTAAAAGTGTATGATAATGCCATCATGGATGGAGATACGGTTAGTATCTTATACAACGGCAAATTATTGCTGAGCCATCAACTGCTGTCGGAAAAGGCAATAGAGTTAAACCTGGAACTGGATGAGAAGCAGACCCACCATGAAATAATTCTGTTTGCCGAGAACCTGGGCAGCATACCACCCAATACTGCACTAATTGTTATTACCGCCGGTACAAAACGTTATGAATTATTTGCCAGTGCCAGCCTGGAAGAGAATGCCGTACTGGTTTTTGATTACCGGCCTAAGTAGTGCCTGGCCCAGACCCTTATGGCCATACTTATTTTCACACTTCAGCTTTATGGTTAGTTTACCTGTTTAATCACGGTTTGCTTTGCAATCTCCCTTTAAAAGCGTTTCTTTAAGCAACGATCGTCCCCACCCATATACTGCCAAAACCTAACTGCATGCAAAAATTAAACCCCATTGGGGCTAATGAAAGAGAAATTTTTATGGATGTACTCAGGGGCTTTGCTATCCTGGGTATTTTTATTGCCAACCTGAATAGTTTTAGTTTTTATGAAGAGGGCCTTCCTCCTGGTCGCTTCCTTTTACCCAAGGCAGATCATACCATGAGCTTCCTGCATCATATGTTTATAGAAGGTAAGTTCTATTCGATCTTCAGTTTATTATTCGGCTGGGGTATTGCCCTGCAGATAAAAAGAGGCATGGCAGCAGGGATCCATTCACTATCCACCATAAGAAGAAGATTGTTGTTCATGATGCTGTTAGGTGCCATACATTTAATGATCTGGACAGGCGATATCGTCTTCTTTTATGCGTTATTGGCTTTTATCCTGCTTCCGTTAAGAAAGTTTTCAAACAAGACATTAATGTTTACCGGCGCCATCCTTATCCTTTCGCCTGTTCTATTATACTGGCTCAAAATGACATGGCCAGTGTTGAATTATCCTGCAGATCAATTGAATAAAGTAAGTGAACAGGTAAGTCAACAGTTACTTCCTCAATTCCAGGAGATAAGATCCCGTGAAGCATTTGCAGAAGCATTAAAAAAAGTTACCTGGTGGGATGTTGTTAAAAATAATATAGCCGGCTTCTTCGGGCGTTATAGTTACCTGCTTTTTGTAAGCCGTATACCCAAAGTGCTGGGCATGTTCCTGATCGGGTATGTACTGGGCCGGTCAGATTTTTACAGGAACTTAGAACAGCATAGGAAACTGGTGTACATTATTATTGCTGCAGGAGTGCTGATCGGTTTACCCGCCAATTATTTTCTTGCAAAACAGATGCAGGACCATTTGGGTGATTATTTTCAATTAAAACAAAACGGGCTTTATCAAACTATCTTTTATACACTGGGCGTTGTGCCCCTGGCCTTGTCCTATGTTGGTCTACTCATGTTGGCCTTTAAAACAAGAACAGGAAATAAATTATTAACCGTACTGGCCCCGGCCGGTAAAATGGCTTTTACCAATTACATGATGCAGTCGCTGATCGGGAATTTTGTTTTTTTCAGTTCAGGGCTTGGTTATATGTGGAAAGTAGGCCCTGTGTACTATACGATCTTTGGAATTGCGGTATTCATTGGCCAGGTAATTATCAGTACCATTTGGTTAAAATATTTTAATTATGGACCTGTTGAATGGATATGGCGAAGTGCCACGTATAAAAAATGGCAACCATTCAGAAAAAAAACAGTAACGGCCTGAATCAATGGAAGAAAATAAAAATATAGAACCGGAACAAACGCCGGAAAATATTCCCGAAGCAATTACTCCTTCGCCGGAGGTTTTGTTGCCTGAACCAGAAATTATTACTGAATCCAAAAATGAAGAAATGGAAGTACATCACCATACCCATGCAGCACATGGAAAGAAAACATGGAAAGCTTATTTCTGGGAATTTTTAATGTTATTCCTGGCGGTGTTCTGCGGCTTTCTGGCAGAGTATCAGTTGGAACATATGATTGAACATGACCGTGCAAAAGAGCTTTCAAAATCCATGTATGAAGATCTTAAAAAGGATACAGCTGCTTTAAAAGCAAATATTGTATCCGTAAATAAAAAAATGAGCTCAGCTGATAATATTCTTGACGTACTACGTAGCCCCCGGGAAA
>JBDSXS010000155.1:0-12947 GCA_039926045.1 Ferruginibacter sp. | reverse complement strand
GGTATATCAATATTGGAAAATCAAGTAAACAAACAATTCAACTTTCGGGAATAACAGCCATGGCCGTTGTATTGTTCCTGTTTACAAAATTTCATGACACGATCATCAATGTTGCCGGTTTTTTTGGAGTTATAGCCCTTACCCTAACTCTTTTCGGACTTTGTAAAAATAAATGGACCGCTCTTTTCTATTTTGGGATATTTAATTTACTGCTTATTGGATTGAACAATTATTGCTATCATACAAAGGAACTTATGATCTATTTGCCGGTCGTTCAGGCCCTTAGCTTTGCATCATTTTTAACCTGGTTCTGTTGTATAAACATAAAAATGTATCGGAAATAATAAGCGTTAAATATTAAAAGTACTTTAACTTACATGTAGCCAAAACATCAGATCCTTTTATCTCCTAAAACAAACAGATGAAAAAACTCTTCTTCTTCTGCTGCTGCTTACAATTGATCAGTACCGGGTTTTTATTTGCACAGGAAACAGGTAAAAACACAAAATATGATCCACATGATCTTTATTCGCCATCATTTACTCCAACTGCGGGCAATACATTTCGTTCGGCAAAAGGCGTACCGGGCCCAATGTACTGGCAAAACAAAGCCGATTATTTAATACATGCCAGCTTACATGAAAAAGACACAAGCATTACAGGCGATGTATCCATTACCTACACCAACAACAGTCCCGATCAACTGGAGTATCTATGGCTTCAGCTGGATCAAAATATTTTTGAATCATCGTCAAGATCAGTTGCGGCTACAAAGTATCCTGGTGACTATTTTGCTGTTATCGGAAAAGTTAACGGAGGTTATCACATTAAAGATGTAACAATAATCCAGGGCGGAAAAACATATACTGTTCAACCCATCATCTCCGATACCAGGATGCAGGTTCGTTTAAATGCCCCAATGCAACCAAAAGGCGGCAAGGTCTCTGTAAAAATAAATTTCAGTTTTAATATACCGCTTGACGGCGCCGGCCGCTTTGGAAGGCAATACACAAAAGATGGTATCATTTATCAAATTGGACAATGGTTCCCACGCATGTGTGTGTATGATGATGTGGAAGGCTGGAACACGCTTCCCTACATGGGCCTGGGAGAATTTTATTGTGACTATGGTGATTATGATTATTACATTACAGCGCCAGCAGAGATGATCGTTTACGGATCTGGTGACCTTCAAAATGCTGTGGAAGTATTAACAGCAGAAGAAATAAAAAGGCTTGCAGCTGCTGCCAACAGTGATAAAACTGTAATCATCATTGGTGCAGGTGAAGTGGGTAAAGCTTCCATGCGCCCATCAACCAAAGCTGATCTCACCTGGCATTTTATGTTGAAGAATGCAAGAGATGTAGCCTGGGCTGCCGGAAAAGGAATGATCTGGGATGCTGCCAGGATCAATTTACCATCGGGCCGTAAGGCAGTAGCGATGTCATGTTACCCGGTAGAAAGTATTGGCGATGCAGCATGGACAAGATCAACTGAATATTTAAAGTCCGCAATAGAGATCTATTCCAAAAACTTTTTTGAATATCCCTGGAATGTTGCCGTGAGCAATGCCGGCATAACCGGTGGCATGGAATACCCCGGGATGATCTTTAACAGCTACAAAGAAACAAAAGCCCGTTTGTGGTTCCTGGTATCACATGAGATCGGGCATAACTGGTACCCGATGATCGTGGGTTCCAATGAACGGAGATATATGTGGCAGGATGAAGGCTTTAATGTTTACATCAATTATATAGCAAACGACATTTTTAATAAAGGTGAATATCAAACTGATCCTGCGTATTTTGACAAAGGGTTTTTCGGTTCCAGGAATTATGAACAGTTCATGCAATACAAAGATCCGCTGATGACAGTTTCAGACGCGATGGATGAAGAACAACATTATCAATACTATGGCAAAACTGCCTATGGCCTTAACTTATTAAGAACAGTTGTGGTTGGCAAAGAGCGCTTTGATTATGCCTTTAGAAAATATACTGAAGCCTGGGCATTTAAACATCCCACACCATACGACTTTTTTCACTGTATCAATAATGCTGCAGGTGAAGACCTGAACTGGTTCTGGAAAGAATGGTTTTTTACAACCTGGAAACTGGACCAGGCGGTAACTGCTGTAAACTATGTTGATAATGATCCATCCAAAGGCGCATTGATCACAATTGACAACAAGGCCGGAATGATCTTACCGGCAATCGTAAAAATTATCCAAAGCAATGGCGAAACAGCAACCATACAATTACCTGTAGAAATATGGCAGCGGGGCGGTACCTGGACTTTTAAATATCCTTCTAAAAATAAGATCGGCAAAGTAATTCTTGATCCTGAAAATCTATTACCTGACGTTGACAGAAAAAATAACGAATGGAGTGGCGGAAAACCTTAAAAGAGTGTATGTCTATACCAGAATTTATATCTAAGCAACCGCCCGAAAGGCAGCAATTGCTTGCAGCAATACATCAAATTATAATCCAGGAGGATAAAAACGTTGCTCCAGGTGTAGGGCTTATGATGGGTAAAGAAATGATTCTCTACAATGCTCCGGGCATTTTTAAATACGGACTCTCAAGCGTGAAAAATTATATGTCTTTGCATGTAATGCCGATCTATGCATCACCAGTTTTATATTCCAGGTATAAAGCGATTTTGGATAAGGCGGTTTTTCAAAAAGGCTGTATAAATTTTAAAACTGCAGAAGAAATGCCTTTAAAAATTGTAGAACAGCTAATGGCTGATTGCTCCAAAATTGATCTGCGGGCAATGAAAGAAGCATATCTTAGATCAAAGAAGTCTTAACATGGCCTGCAGCTACCATTGCATCGTCACAATAGCGACTGGACCCCGGGTTCCGTCGCTTCGCTCTTCGTCGGGATAGGCAGACAATCCCTGCCTGTAAAAATGCACGCACATTAGGCATCATTTTAAAAACAACCTGTTATGCGAAAACTAATACTTGGAGTAGCCGTTAGCTTAGATGGTTTTATTGAAGGACCAAAGGGAGAATATGATTGGTGTTTTACGGACCAGGATTATGGGCTTTCCGATTTTTTTAAGCGTATTGATACACTATTCATGGGTAGAAAAACGTATGAGCTGACTTTGTCTATGGAAAATAATGGCGGCAGCGGTTTTCCTAAATTCAAAGAGTATATTTTTTCTACAACGCTGGATAAAGTAAAAGAAGGCGCTACATTGATAAAAGCTGATGTGAAAACAGCCGTTGAAAAGATCAAGAAAGAAAAAGGAAAAGATATTTGGCTTTTTGGAGGTGCCGGGCTCACGACATCATTATTGAATCTGGGTTTAGTTGATGAATTATCTTTAGCCATACACCCTGTTATCCTGGGCGGCGGAAAACCTCTATTTAATGGTGTTGCAGATAAGATCGAATTAATATTAGCCGATTCAAAAGTTTATTCACCAGGCTTGATCTCAACAACCTATTATATAAGACATCTGTAAAAAACGAAGGCCGAACCTGGGATTGCCACAAGTAGCCTCTTCAAAAAATGAGTACAATAGAAACAAAACTAAAAGATCTTGGACTTAACTTAACCGAAGCTATGCCGCCGGTAGGAAACTATATCGGCAGTAAAGTTGTTGGGCTATTGCTTTTTGCGTCAGGTCGTGTTAGTGATCAAACTGGAGAAGTGGGGACTGAAGTTAGCCTGGAAGAAGCCAACATTGCGGCCAGGGATACAGTTCTCAGAATTTTGGCGATCATTAAGCAGGATATACATGACCTGGACCTGATTGAAGGGGTTATAAAACTTACCGGGTTTATACGCTCGTCATCGGAATTTACGAGTCAGCCCAAAGTTCTTGATGGTGCTTCTGATCTGCTCATTGAATTATTTGGAGAAGCAGGGTGTCACGCCCGCACTGCCACCGGAGTTGCGCAGCTACCCTTTGGAGCTTCTGTACAACTTGACATCATTTTTAAATTGAAAGAAAGTTAATGGTCAGGTATATCTGATAAACTATGGCTACCATTGCATTGCCGTTCCGCCTGGGCGGGATGGGGTATTAAATAAAACCTTCGTCAGGTCAATTTATATCTTTTCGTAAATTAGCTGGCACCAAAACTATCTAAATGAAAATACTTTTGTATTTATTTGTTCTTGCATTAGCTGTTAATTGTACCAGCTGTAATACACAAAATGCCGGCGGCAGTGAAAGTGTTGATACTACATTCAAAACATTTGAAGATGTATTTTTAGATGCTTATTGGAAACAATATCCTGCTTCTTCTATATTCAATGGTTATGGTAAATATTATGAGAAGTTGGTATTGCCCGACAGCAGTGCAGTAGCAAACAATATTTCATTTTCGAGGCAATGGACCGATTCATTGAAGAAGCTGGATTATCAAAAGCTAAACGACAACAATAAGATCAGTTTCAATATCATTAAAAATCAATTGGAAAGTGATAATTGGTACCAATCGGTTTTTAAACAATATGAATGGGATGCTTCCCTGTATAACCTTAGTGGTGAATGTTACTACCTGATCAATCAACCCTGGGCAGCCCTGGATGACCGCCTGAAGACCTTATCCATTCGCTTGGAACATGCACCCGCCTATTACCAGGCTGCGTTCAACATACTTCACCGCCCCACCAGGGAACATGTGGAATTGGCCATCTTACAAAACCAGGGTGGAATATCTGTTTTTGAAGGATCTTTAACTGATTCGATCAAGGCTTCTCATTTAAGTAATGAAGAAAAAAATACCCTTTCCCAAAATGCTGCCAAAACTGTTGCCTCCATCAATCAATACATCGCTTCTTTAAAGGGAATGCTGAACAATAAAAATCAGGAATTCAGGGATTTTGCCATCGGCGCCGCCTTGTTTACCGAAAAATTTAAATACGATATTGCTGCCGATATAAGCCCCGAAGCATTGTATGCCAAAGCAAAAGCAGATAAAGGCGAATACTATAAAAAAATGTATCGTCTCTCAGACAGCCTGTGGGCAAAATATTATCAAACGCAAACCAAACCAACGGATACGGTAACATTGATCCAGGCTGTCATCAATAAAATACAACTGCAGCATGCGGCACCCAAAGATTTCTTTGATACCCTTTCGAGCCAGGTGCACCAATTAAAAAAATTCATTGTTGAAAAAGACCTGTTTGATTTTGATACTACTTATCCCATCATAGTGAGGTATATGCCCGACTATGCAAGGGGTGTAACGCTTGCAAGTGCAGAGTTTGTTCCTCCATATCAAAAACAGGGAGAAACCTATTATAATGTAGATGACCTGACCCTGTACAGCAAAGAAAAAGCCGGGAGTGCATTGCAGGAAGTGAATAATTACATGTCGCAACTACTCTCGATACATGAAGCCATGCCTGGTCATTGTTTACAGGGCATTTACAATAATAAAAAATCGGGGGATGTGGTGCGGTCTGTTTTTTCGAATGGTGCCATGATAGAAGGTTGGGCAGTATATACGGAGGGCATGATGCTGGAAAATGGATGGGGTGGTCATGCTCCTGAAATGGAGTTGCTACATGATAAAATGAAGCTCCGCGAACTTGCCAATGTGCTGATCGATTATGATATGCAGGTACTTAAGAAACCTAAAGCATACATCATGCATATTTTGGTAAATGAGTGTTTTCAAACCCAGGCGCAGGCAGAAGAAAAATACCACAGGGCAACCGTTTCACAGGTTCAGCTTTGTTCCTACTATGCAGGAAATAGCGCTATTATGGCTTTAAGAAATGCATACCAAAAGAAAATGGGTGATCAATACAGCTTAAAAAGTTTTCATGAAACCTTTTTGAGCTTTGGCAGTTCTCCTGTTAAGTATATCAGTGAAAGAATGTTGCAATAACGCCTTCTAAAATTAAAAACATAAACAATGACAAAAATCTCAATTTTAGCTTTCTGCCTTTTAATTAGCTTTTCAATTTTAAGTAGTTGTACCAGCAGCGACAATTCAAAGACAACAACAGAAAAAGATCCAAAGGTTTCACAAAGCGACACGGCTGAGTATTTTAACCTGCGACCGAAACTGGAAAAAGACTATGGATACTCACATGCTGTAAAAATTGGTGATAACCTTAAAATTTCCGGAGCCGTAAGTATGAATGATTCAGGAATTATAGTTGCCCCGGGTAACATTGAACAACAAATGAAAAATTGTTATAGCGACCTGGAAAAAATATTAACCCATTATGGTTACTCGTTTGACGATGTTGTAGCCGAAAATATATACGTCACCGACATGGCTGCTTTCGAAAAGGTGTTGGGTTATCGAAATTCCATTTATAAAAAGCAATTCCCAACAGGCACCTGGCTGGAAGTAAAAGGATTAGCAGTATCAGGACAACTCATTGAAATAGATATGGAGGCGCATAGACCTCATTAACAACTGCGCAAATGCACATCGTTGTGTATGCAATTTATTCAAAACATTACAAACAATACGAACTAATGATTGGCACATTACTGACGGATGGAATGGCATGAGCTGCAAACCTCTATCAATATCCGGTCATAGCTTGGCCGGATATTAATTTGCTTTTACAATCAAAAAAAATTCGTTCCTTTAATAAGCAGTATCACCGGGCGAACAGAGCTACAAACCTTGACAATATGAAATATCTTCCCAATACTTTAATATGGATGTTTTGTGTGTTTTTACTATACGGGCTCATATCGTGTAATGAGAAAAATGCAGGCCCGTCAAAGGAATTGATCAACCAGTTAAATTTAAAAAGAGGAAATATTATTTCCTGCAGTCCAACTGATAAACAATTTGGTTCAGTTGATTTTGAAATCACGGGTAATGAAAAAACAAGAAAGGATTTTAACCTTGCTATAGAATTATTACATTCTTTTGAGTATGACGAATCTGAAAAGGTTTTTGCAAAAATTATTGACGAAACACCTGATTGTGCCATGGCATACTGGGGCGTAGCCATGTGTAATTTCCATCCTTTGTGGACACCGCCTACAGCAATTGAACTTAAAAAAGGAAGCAATGCAATCGAAATTGCCAATACGATCAGTAAAAGATCAACAAGAGAATCTGCTTATATTAACGCTCTCGCAATATTTTATAACAACCAGGATAAAACTGACCACCAAACCCGTTGTCTTAAATATGAGAAGGCAATGGAAAAATTATACAATACTTATCCTGGCGATAAAGAAGCTGCTGCTTTATATGCGTTGGCATTGGATGCTTCGGCTAAGCCCGGTGATAAGAACTATACCAATCAAAAAAAAGCTGCTTCAATATTAACTGCTCTCTACCCTTTGGAACCCGATCATCCGGGAGTCATTCACTACTTAATTCATACATACGATTATCCCGGACTGGCTGAATTGGCTTTGCCATTTGCAAACAGGTATGCAACTGTTGCTCCATCGTCTGCACATGCCTTACATATGCCCTCACATATTTATACAAGGCTCGGTCTTTGGGATAAATGTATCACATCAAACCTGGAGTCTGTAGCTTCGGCAAAATGCTATGCAGAACAAGCGGGTCTCAAGGGACATTGGGACGAGGAGTTGCATGGCCTGGACTACCTCGTATACGCCTATCTTCAAAAAGGAGATAATAAAATGGCGGAAGAACAATTGAAGTATGTAGAAACTATCAGGGAGGTTTATCCCCCTAATTTTAAAGTTGCTTATGCTTTTGCATCTATTCCATCACGCTTCTACCTCGAAAATAAAAACTGGAAGGACGCAACCATAATAAAACTGCATCCCGATTTCCCTTGGATAAAATTTCCATGGCAGGAATCTATAGTTCATTTCTCCCGCCTGTTAGGCGCCGTTCATTTGGGAAATATTACTGCTGCAAATACCGAATTGGCAAAACTGAATCAATTATATGATACTCTAAAAAAACAAAAAGATATATATAAATCCGGCCAGGTGGATATTCAAATAAAGACCGGCCAGGCATGGATCTTGCTCTCAAGCGGTAAAACTATGGAAGCACTGAATTTAATGAAACTAGCTGCAGATATGGAAGATAGTACTGAAAAGCATCCTGTAACTGCAGGAGAAGTTTTACCTGCCAGGGAATTATTAGCCGACATGTTTTTCCAGCTCAGGCAATATGAGAACGCCTTACTGGCTTATGAAACAGTATTGCAAAGGTCTCCAAATCGTTTTAACAGCCTTTATGGATCTGGCTTAGCCGCAGAAAGATCAGGCAATAAACAAAAAGCTACTTCCTTCTACACTAAATTGTCTATGATAATAGGTGTAACAAATTCCGACAGGCCTGAAGTTGTAGCCATGAGAAAGTTTTTGGCAATGCGATAGGGTTAAATTCTTTGAACCTGCTTACTGAACCGGCTACCGCTAACCAATATTTATTTACCCTGTTGGTTAATGCCAGTAACATTTTCTCTGTAAAAAAATCCTTTCCTTTTATTCGCTTTACAAAGGGCTCCTTCAGCGTGGCTTTTATTATCGGCCAGGTACTTCCCAATAGGTACCTGTTAATAATGCTTCTTTTAAGTTTTGCTTTTTGTAACATTTCAATAGTTGAATTTTGATAACACAAAAGTAGATTGATCAGATGCCTGGGTTATAACTCAAAAGGAGGAATCCAGGCATCTGATCACGTAGAAACCGGTTGTATTAAAATCTTGTTTCTAATCAATTAGGGAAAACAAAAAACAGTTAACTTTAAAGATCAAGTACAATAAAAATGAATAATGCTACGAGATTTTACAAAATGTCTTTTGCAAGTGTTTATCCGCATTATATTAATAAGGTTGAGAAAAAAGGGCGTACAAAAGAAGAATTGGATACCGTCATTTGCTGGATGACAGGATATACTAAAAAAGCTTTGCAAAAACAGATCGATACGAAAGTTGACTTTGAAACCTTTTTCGCCCAGGCACCAAAACTTAATCCGAATGTTTCAAAGATCACAGGTATGATCTGTGGATACCGGGTAGAAGAGATCGAAGACAAGCTAATACAAAAAGTACGTTACTTAGATAAGCTGGTTGATGAATTGGCAAAAGGAAGGACAATGGAGAAGATCCTGAGGAAGTAAGGAATTGTAAATAGCATTTCTTTAATTAGCAGCATTAATTTTAAAATGGACAATTATCTACAAAACAACAATTCTAATTGGAAAACATATTAGCCCTGCTGATCTTAACCTGCTTAGTATTAATGGTTATGGGTTTCATTTCACCAAAAACAAGTTTATTTTGGTACAAACATGAACGAACCAGGAAGAAGTCTGCAGAGCTCTATGGTATCTTTCTAATAATTTTGGTTATCATATTGGGACTTTGGATCACTGCTTAATTTACAAAGGCCCTGCTTATTTTTTTCAAGTCCTGCTAAAACAGATTTCATGGTCCCAATAAAGTGACCAATACACCCATTACCTGATCAGTTCATTATTTGCTGCAGTGCTTTATCAACTTCCACTACCGGCAGTTCACAGCTTTTGTCCCTGCACACATACATGGTTGTTTGACCTTCCCCCAGGGCCCCGTGGGGTATCAATTTATTTTCAAGCAATGCAAGCTTGCTTTCTTTTTGTGCGCCAAGGAAAATGACATGGGGTAAATAATGTTGATCAAATTCCTGCCGCCTGGTTACACATGCGTTGCCGGTTATGGCAATTTCATACAAAGGGCTGGTGAACCAGGCCTGGAGTATACCCCAGTTTGAATAAAAATAAATATTGCGCTCTGCATCTTCGGCAACATTTATCATCATTTGTTTTGCCTTGCTGATGTAATTGTCATTACTCAAAAAATGCCCCAGCAAAAAAAGGTTCTTCCCCATTTCCGAGTTGGAAGAAGGGATCACATTATCTGATAATTCCATTTTGCGGGAAATAAGATCAGCATATTTGTTGTGTGTGTAAAAGAACATATTGGATGCCGGATCAAAAAAATGTTCCAAAGTATAGTTCATAATTTTATCAGCTTCAATCAGCCATTTTTCATCAAAAGTCGCCTGGTACAGTTCAATAAAAGCCGCAATGGTAAAAGCATAATCATCCAGCAGTGCATTGATCGATGATTTCCCATTCTTATAATTACGTGTCATTTCGCCGTTTGCAGCAATAGCATGTTGTAAAAGAAAATCAGCGTTCCTGGTCGCCACATTCAAAAAAGCCTCATCACCAAATACACGATAAGCCTGTGTATAACCCTTAAGCATTAAAGCATTCCAGCTGCTGAGTATTTTATCATCCAGGCCCGGCTTGATCCTGGTACTTCTTACCTGCATCAGCTTTGCTTTGCTTTTATCAATTATCGTTTTTAATGCCTCTATGGTGAGACCATAGTTTTCGGCGATCGTTTCATCCGTTTCGTTCCTTAATAAAATGCTGTTGCCGTGTTCCCAATTTCCATCAGCAGTAATATTATAGTAGGTAGAAAAAACTTCAGCGTCATTTCCCAATTCTTCATCAACTTCAGCTTTTGTCCATACATAATATTTACCTTCCACTCCTTCGCTATCGGCGTCTAGTGATGAATAAAATCCTCCTTCGGGAGAAGTGAGTTCATGCTCTACAAAATCCAGCGTTTCGTGAACAACTTTTTTATACAGACCTTTTTTTGTGCGTTGATAAGCGTGTGTATATAAACTAACCAGTTGTGAATTGTCATAAAGCATTTTTTCAAAATGTGGTACATGCCAGTTAATATCGGTCGAGTACCTTGCAAACCCGCCTTCCAGGTGGTCATAAATACCGCCCAGTGCCATATTATCCAATGTAACCGTTACAGCCTGTAAGGCTTCTTCGTTCTTACTTAAATAATTATAATGCAGTAAATATTCCCAAACAGATGGCATGGGAAATTTTGGCGCACGGTTGGGACCGCCTTTTTTAAGATCGAGATTCAACTTCATGCTGCCGAACTGCTTGTCAAGATCGGCAAGCGAAAATATTTTTCCCGTCTCCTTCAATACTACATGCTCAGTTGCATGAATGCCGTTGGTAACCTGCTCTGCACTTTTTTCCAGTTTTGCCGGTTCTTTCTTTTTAAGATCAATAAAAAATTCCATTAATTGTATCCAGTTATTTTTCGGGAAATAAGTGCCTGCATAAAATGGTTTTCCATCAGCCAAAGCCAAAGCATTTAATGGCCAGCCGCCGCTACCGCTTATGAGTTGGGCTGCTGTCATGTATACCTGGTCCACATCAGGCCTTTCTTCCCGGTCTACTTTTATACAAATAAAATGCTCGTTCATTACTTTCGCCACTTCCACATCTTCAAAACTTTCATGTTCCATTACATGGCACCAATGGCAGGCAGCATAACCAATGCTGATGATAAGCATTTTATTTTCAGCCCTGGCTTTTTGCAAAGCCTTTTCACCCCAGGGATACCAGTTAACCGGGTTATGGGCGTGCTGTAGTAAATAAGGGCTGCTTTCACGGATCAGTTCATTGGTATAGGGATGGTTGTCATTCATTTTATTATTTTATTTGTACCTGGTTTAAAGTTAAGCACAAAAAAGCACCGTACGTGATGTACGGTGCTCCTCAATTATTTATTGGAAATACCGATCGTTATTTTGCTTTAATGGCCAGTCCGTGTTTTCCAAATTCGATCAATTGATCCGGGCCGATATACCCTTCTGAATAAGTAACGATCTTTCCAGTTGCATCAGTGATGATCAATGTTGGGTAAGCCCTTACCTGGTATTTTTCTGCTACAATAAGGCCGTCGCCCTTTTCCATATCCAGCGCTACATTAATAAAATTCTTATTGAAGAACTCTCCTGCTGCTTTATCGGGGAAAGTATTTCTTTTCAGCATTTTACAGGGGCCGCACCATGAAGTATAGGCGTCAATGAAAACAAGTTTGTTTTGCTTTTTTGCTTCCTGCAATGCTTTGGTCCAGTTTTCTTCCATGAATTTGATCCCTGTTTCTTCGGCTATCGCATTTGACGCAGTGACTGTATTGCTGTTCTCTTTTTTAGGTAAGCACGCAAATACCAAAACTGCCAGGATGATCAGTACGCCGGTAAAAAGTATTTTTTTGTTCATAATTTTTTTATTTATGACTGCAAGTTCATTTATTCTGAAGAAAGATGCAACTGCTTTAACATTTTATTGGTTTACCGGCCCTTGAGCCTAGTAAAAAAGGGTTTCGTAACGGTTGTAACTGAAACCCTTTTGGTAGTCCCGACAAGAATCGAACTTGTATCTAAAGTTTAGGAAACTTCTATTCTATCCATTGAACTACGGGACCGGCAAAATATCGAATATCGAAATTTGGAGGGCAAAAGTAAGCAATTTGTAGTTTGGGTTTTCATTTATAATAGATTTTACATATAAAGCTCGCCGGGCAGACAGGTTTTAAACTTATAACTTTCCTACTGTCCGCCCCTATCCTTATCTTTGCCGTCCAAATTTTTAAGATTATGAAGTGGCTGAATGTAGTTATCAAGTACCGTTTATGGCTGGGCATTTTATTATTGGGCCTTGCCATTTTTACCCATATACAAACCAGTTTTTGGCCTTCATTTGTTTTGTACCTGTTTGCAGTGATAGCCATTGTTGGCCATTTTTTGTTTGGTCCCATGCGGTTGATACAGTCTTATATGGAAGAAGGTGATATGGAAGGCGCCAAAAAAGTGGTTGAATCTATCTGGTTCCCGGCCATCCTCATCAAGCCGGTTCGTTCGGTGTACTACACCATTAAAGGCAACCTGGATATGGTTGACCAGAATTTTGAAGGTGCAGAAAAAAATATGAAGAAAAGTCTTGCACTGGGTGGTGGAGCTTTAACCAAACAGGCCGAAGGGCCCAACAAACTACAGTTGGGGATGCTGTATATGCAGAAAGGAGATATTAAACAGGCTGAAAGTTTTATCCGCCAGGCCATCAGGGCCGGTTTGCCCGATAATGAAAATAATGCTGCTGCTTATCTGCAGTTATGTTCCATCATGATGAA
>JBDSXS010000154.1:0-3231 GCA_039926045.1 Ferruginibacter sp. | reverse complement strand
ATTAACTAATTAACGGATTAACCGATTAACGATAAACATGGCGAACGACCAATACGACTATAACGAGGAATCCATCCGCAGCCTGGATTGGAAGGAGCATATAAGGTTACGTCCGGGTATGTATATTGGGAAATTAGGCGATGGAAGTAGCCCGGATGACGGTATTTATGTTTTGGTAAAAGAAGTGATCGACAACTGTATTGATGAACATACCATGGGTTATGGCAAACACGTGGATGTACAGATAAAAGACAAAACAATTACCATACGTGATTATGGCCGCGGTATTCCGTTGGGCAAAGTGGTTGACGTGGTTAGTAAAATAAATACCGGTGCCAAATACGACAGCAAAGCTTTTCAAAAAAGTGTGGGGCTGAATGGTGTAGGTACCAAAGCAGTGAATGCACTGAGCAATTATTTTAAGGTTACTGCTTTTCGCGACGGAAAAGAAAAGACAGCAGAATTTGAAAGAGGTGTTTTAAAACAGGAGCATAAAGAAACCAAAACAACGGAAGAGAATGGTACGTTGGTAGTTTTTGTTCCGGATGAAAAGATATTCAAGCATTTTCATTTTGTACAGGAATACCTGGATAACCAGTTCTGGAACTACTGTTACCTGAATGCAGGCCTCGTGATGAACCTGAATAACAAAAGGTTTGTTAGTAAAAATGGTTTACTTGACCTGTTGCAACGCAAAACCAATGAGGACGAGATACGTTATCCCATCATTCATTTAAAAGGTGAGGATATTGAAATTGCCTTAACGCATGAAAATGATTATGGTGAGGAGTATTACAGTTTTGTGAACGGGCAGTTCACTACACAGGGTGGAACGCACCTGGCTGCTTTCAGGGAAGCATTTGTAAAGACCATCCGTGAGTTCTATAAAAAAGATTATGATGCATCTGATATCCGCGGAAGTGTTTGCGCAGCTTTAAGCATCCGTGTACAGGAGCCTGTATTTGAAAGCCAGACAAAAACAAAGCTGGGTTCTCCAACGGTTTATGAAGGCGGGCCAAGCATGCGTAATTTTATCGGCGATTTTTTAGCTAAGGAACTGGATAATTTCCTCCACAAAAATCCGGAAACTGCAGAAGCGCTTAAAAAACGTATTGAGCAGAACGAAAGAGAACGCAAGGATATGGCAGGTATTAAAAAACTTGCCAACGAAAGAGCCAAGAAAGCCAACCTGCACAACAAAAAACTACGTGACTGTAAATTTCATTACAACGATGAAGCATCGGGTAAGGACAAAGATAAAATTGCAGAAAAACAGAAAGAGAGCACCATTTTTATAACCGAGGGAGATAGTGCCAGTGGTAGCATTACCAAGGCCAGGAGTGTGGAAACGCAGGCAGTGTTCAGTTTGAGGGGTAAGCCTTTGAACTGTTACGGGCTGACAAAAAAAGTGGTTTATGAGAATGAGGAGTTCAATCTTTTGCAACATGCGTTGAATATTGAAGAAGGTTACGAGGGTTTGCGTTACAACAATATCGTGTTTGCCACCGATGCTGATGTGGATGGTCTGCACATCCGTTTATTGCTGATGACCTTCTTTCTCCAATTCTTTCCCGACCTGGTGAAGAACGGGCATGTATATATTTTAGAAACACCCCTGTTCCGTGTAAGAAATAAGCAGGAGACCATTTACTGTTATAACGAGACTGAAAAACAGGAAGCCACAAAAAAACTGGGTAACAAACCGGAAACAACCCGGTTTAAAGGACTTGGTGAGATAAGTCCGGATGAGTTTGCCCGTTTTATTGGGGAAGATATGAAACTGCAACCTGTGATGTTATTACCTGAAACACATATTCAGCAGTTACTGGAATATTATATGGGAAAGAATACGCCGAGCAGGCAGGATTTTATTATTGAGAACCTGAAAGTAGAGATGGACCTGGTTGAGGAAACCCCCTCCGCCAGTCCTGAGCGGTAGTCGAAGGAAAGGGGGAACTGGGTGCATTTGTAAATAATATTTATTACGTAATTGAGAGACTAAAATTTAGTAAAATATAATGATACATATAGTATTTCAAGAAGCAGATATTGCTGCGTTAGAAAAAAGTTTTGAACTGGACGAAACATTAAGAGCAGATATTATACAGATCAAAGATGATTATGCGGTTGGGCCATTAACCAATGTATATACAGAAGAAGGTTTGGAAGTCCGTAAACAATGGTGGCGTGATGTTTTGGCTGGCGGCGATTATGCCGGCGATGTAGATACAGGCAAGGTTGATGATACCAAAACGGTTGAAGAACTAAAGGAGCGGCTGAATAATGACCCCGATGAGATCATCTGGATATGGGCAGCACAAAACAAACATGATGTAAGCAGTTATTACTGGCTGATGAGCCAGTTAAAAGACTACCAGGGACGAATCTTTATTTTATACCTGAACAACCTTCCTTTTTTAAATGAAAAAGGTAACCTGTTCTATCCTGAAAATTTATATGAGATACCTGCCAAAGAATTTGTAAAAGCAAAAAAACTGGAACGGGAGATCACGCCCAGTGAATTTGAAGTTGACCCCGATGAATGGACAAAACTCTGTGAAGAAAACAAAGGGATACGTTTGCTGGAAGGTGGAAAGAAACTGGTACAGGAAGACGATGATTTTTACGATGCGGAATTAAAAAAACTGGTAACAGGCGATTGGCAGAAAGCATCAAAGATCATTCATAACCATTTGACCAAAGCCAAACACACAACAGGAGATGCCTATTTATTATGGCGTTTAAAATTGATGATCGCACAGGATATGTTTGATGTGCAGGGAACGGTTGGTAAGATGAAAGAATTTGAGGTGAAACAAAAAGCCTCATAGAGGCAATATGTCAGAACAAATGCGAATTGTTGGTCAAAGCCCCGTAGGGGCGATATGTTGAATTTGATGTAAAATAAATATCATCGTTGTATGCCAAATACATATTCGCAATTATACATTCAGATTGTATTCGCTGTAAAAGGGAGGAAGGCATCTATTAGACAAGATTTCAGGGAAGAATTGCAAAAGTACATCGCAGGAATTATTGCAGAAAAGAAACAGAAATTATACGCCATTTATTGTATGCCTGATCATACCCATATATTGGTAAGCATTAAACCGGATATTGCCATTTCTGATTTAGTTCGGGATATTAAAGCAAATTCTTCTTCATTTGTAAAAGAAAAAGGATTTGTCCATGATTTTTCGTGGCAATCTGGATTTGGTGCTTTTTCTTATT
>JBDSXS010000153.1:0-3114 GCA_039926045.1 Ferruginibacter sp. | reverse complement strand
GTCATGCCGGGAAAAACAAAATAGTTGATGCTTGTCCAGCCACCATAACTCCGTACGATCTTTAAACTCTCTGCCAGGTCAGCAAATTCATAATTATTGGGAAGGTAATAAGAAGTATAAATATTTTCACGGGCCGAATTGGTGCTCACCCGTATACTGTTCAATCCCACTTCGCACAATGCTTTAACAGCTTTTGGCATACTGCCATTTGAATTGATATTGATACTTCCTTTTTGTGTATGCTTTCTTATTTCTATAATGGCTTCACGGATCGTTTCCCACATCAATAATGGTTCGCCTTCGCAACCCTGACCAAAACTGATCAATGGAAATTCAGCTGTTTCCAAATGCGGCACTGTAAATTCAACGATCTCTTCTGCTGTAGGTTTAAAAGTTAGCCTGTCCTGTGTACTGATGATCGTTTCTTCTTCTGGCTGAAATGAAATGCAGCCGATACAATTTGCATTGCATGCCGGTGAAACAGGTACGGGGCACTCCCATCTGCCAATGGCTAAATTCCTTGCCGCAGGACAAGTATAGGTCATGCAGCAGTTTTCCATTAAATGTTTTACCAGGCGGTTATGTGGGTATGCATTCAATAATCTTGTTGTTCCTGTCTCTATCAGTTCATCCACATATCCTGAAGCTTCCTGCCTGATGTCCTGTTCAATACGAACGGCAGGCACATAAATTTTTTCATCAAGCCAGCCGGCTGCCGTGTAACAAAACAATGGCAATGTTGGCGCATCTTTTTCTGTTTCGTAAGCGGCCATATACAAACCTGTATGTGCCGGCGGAATAAAAGCTGCAACCGCCCAGCCTTTTTCACAAAGCCGCATCTCCCCTGTTTCTACATCGATACCAATTCCTTTACGGCCCGGAAGTTCATATAAATTTCCACCGGTTGGTAATTCTATCCATTCATCAACAGGTACAGGCAGCGCATCCCAGCCACTGCGGCCGGTTGCATAGAGGGAGACATCTTCAAAAATATTTCCCTCACCGTCTGAATATAATATGTATGGGCTTTTTGTTAACATGCTATTCATTTAAATTAAGTCACCGGAACTTATTTGTTCCGTACAAAACCGGTTGAATTCAGCTTCATCAACAACTCTTGCACTTTCAACAATTTCAACCTGTATTATTTTATTGGTTTTAAAATCGATGGTCAACAGGTTATCTTTTAAGATCACATTATCCATTTCAGACCAGGGAAAAACAACAGTTTTAAAAACCCTTGTCAATTGTATTTCCGCGTCAGAAAAAAGCACCGTTGTACTTTTACCTTTTACAAGCGTTACAGCCGCATAAACTGCAGCAAAGATCAGCACTGCAATAATACCCACATGCTGAAACCAAAAGTTGGCATATAAGAGAGCGAGTATCAAACTGAAAGTTTCAAGTGCCTTTCTGTGTGTTCTGTAAAGAAAATAAACAATGCTGAGCAGGGCATAAAATCCAAGTAATATATATATACTCAACCTTACTTTATGATCATGGGTATTTAATACAAATACGGCGGCAATAATAATATGCAGGAAAAACAAGAACCAGGTAAACTGGTTATACCCTTTTTGATTATTATCTTTTAAAGTAAAGCTGAATTGCATCATACCGGGTTTGAAGCAACCAGTAAATTACACAATTTAAACAAACAGCGGGCGCCTACATTCTCGTCCCACTCATCATGGCTTACACCAACCTCGTTCAGGTCGAAGCCAACAAATTTCCTTCCGCTCTGTATCATTTTTTTAAAGATGTAAAACACCTGCTCCGTTTCAAAACCGCCCTGCACCGGTGTGCCCGTATGTGGACAAAGCTTTGGATCCAGCCCGTCAATATCAAAACTTATAAAAACTTTATCGGGTAAATGGCTGATGATCTCATCAACAATATCCTTCCAGGAATCGCCTTCATACTGGCGCTCTTTGATATCCTTATCAAAATAAGTAACAACACGGTGTTTATTGGCTTCCAGGTAATCGATCTCTTCTTCGCAATAATCTCTTATACCAACCTGCACCAATTTATTTAACTGCGGAATCTCTTCCAGAGCATTGTACATGATGGAAGCATGGGAATATTTAAAGCCTTCGTATCCTTTCCGCAGGTCGCAATGCGCATCAATTTGTAAAATGCCAAAATCACCATGCTTTTCGGCTATGGCTTTAAAGTAACCAAATGGTGTACTGTGGTCTCCACCCAATAAACCAACCAGTTTGCCCTGGTCAAGTAATTCTTTGGTGCGTTCAAAAACCCAGTTATTCAAAAAATCACTTCCTTCATTGATCTCCTTCAGCGATTTGCACATGAATTTGTTGTCGGCTACAATTTCAGCATGCGAGATATAATTGATATAAAGCTCTGCTTCCTTACGCAGGTAATCACTTTTCATCAACACTTTTTTATCATAGGGACGCATATAAAATCCCTGCTTCCACCCGTCTTTAACATCAGGATCAAACAGGTCTACCTGCAGGCTCGAATTGAATATATGCTCGGGAGCTCTTGCCGTACCTGCATTGTAGCTTACTGTAACTTCCCATGGAATGGGTAAAATGATCAGTCTTGCTTCTTCTTCTGTAAAGGGTAAACCAAAAACATTGTTGTTGGGATTGCCAACCGAGTTGGGATCAAAATTTGAAAGGTCAGTCATCAGTTTTATTTAATTGTACAGACCTGGCCCAGTTTTGCCAGGGTAAAAACGCTGCAAAGATAAGCGACTGTTCAACAAAGGAGATATGTAAAAGAAAGAAATTTCCGATATGAAAAAATAATAATACCGTTAACAACCATTTATCAAAACGTTTCGTAAAAAAGCCGGTAAGCATGGCCAGGTCAAAAAAAGCAGTGATCCTGTAAAACCATTGCGAAATAGCCGGATGTTCAACCAGGTAACTGATGCCCTGGTAAGATGGACCCTTTGTATTAAAAACAAACCATTCAGCATTGTCCTGCAATAAGATATTACTCATATTGTTACCGTATCCAAAGCCACCATAATAAATTTTATACAGCCCGGCGGAGAAATATAAAAAACATACCCAATACCGGAACAGGTTCCAGAGCAGGTCAAATTTTTGAGGTTTTAAAACAATAAAAGGTATGGGT
>JBDSXS010000152.1:0-9078 GCA_039926045.1 Ferruginibacter sp. | reverse complement strand
AATAAACAATGGAAAATACTTCCTTACAACAGCAACTTTTAGACGCAGGTGTACACTTTGGACATTTAAAGAAAAAGTGGAACCCTAAGATGTTGCCTTACATCTTTGCTGAAAAGAAAGGCATTCACATTATCGACCTGAATAAAACCGTAGAAGGTTTGCAGGAATCTGCTGCTGCTTTAAAAGCTATTGCACGCAGTGGTAAAAAGATTATGTTTGTGGCTACTAAAAAACAGGCTAAGGAAATTGTCAGCGATTGCGCCAAGCGTGTAAATATGCCTTATGTAACCGAGCGTTGGTTAGGTGGTATGTTAACCAACTTCAACACCGTACGTAAGAGTGTTAAGAAAATGCAGAGCATTGAAAAAATGCTGGCCGACGGAAGTGCTGAAAGCTTAACCAAGAAAGAGCGCTTAACCCTTACACGTGATAAAGAGAAAATGGAAAAAGTGCTGGGCGGTATTGCACAGATCAGCCGTGTACCTGCAGCTTTATTCATGGTAGATATAGGCCATGAGCACATTGCACTTGCCGAGGCAAGAAAATTAGGCATCAGCACATTCGGTATGGTTGATACCAACTGCGATCCTAATAAAATCGATTTTGCCATTCCGTCAAATGACGATGCTACCAAATCGATCTCTATCATCCTTAATTATTTAACTGCCGCTATTGCAGATGGTTTGCAGGAGCGCCAGGCAAATAAAGATGAAGAAGATAGTCATGATACAGAAGAAAGTGCCGAAGCAAAAGCAGCACGTTTTGAGTCAAAATCTGATGGTGGTGATGACAGGAACAAGCGTGGTGGTGGCAGAGGCGTTGCTTCTCAACCTAAGCGTCGTATAGCTGGCCCGGGACAGGGTGGCAGAAGGCCGGCAGCAGGTGGTGGTGGAGCAAGATAAAGCCCCCTCCGCCCCCTAAAGGGGGAACTGTGGAGGAGATTTGAGCGAATATTGTGTGGGTTAATTTTTTGAGCCAAACATTTTTTCTTTAATCAACTTCGGTGGCGTCGCACTCTTGTACTGAATAATATTATTCAGCAAATAAATTCAAAGTAGATTTTTACTATAATGAATTTAAAAGTTCTTAAAAAAAATTATAAACTTTAAAATTAAGTTCCCCTTTAGGGGACAGGGGTTAAATATCATGAGTACTACAATAACAGCAGCAGATATAAATAAATTACGTCAGTCAACAGGAGCCGGAATGTTAGATTGCCGTAAAGCATTAACAGAAAGCAACGGTGATTTTGAAGCGGCCATTGACTGGTTGCGTAAACAGGGACAGAAAGTTGCCGCAAAACGCAGCGACCGTGAAGCTAAAGAAGGTGTGGTAATTGCACAAACAACTGCCGATAATAAAAGCGGTATTGTACTTTGCATCAGCTGCGAAACTGATTTTGTAAGCCGGAATCCTGAATTTGTAGCTTTTGTACAAACGATAGCTGATGCTGCAATTTCAAATAATGTGAAGACAGCCGAAGAACTTAAAGCAACAAAAGTTGGCAACGAAACCGTTGCTGATATGATCAATGATAAACTAGCAGCAATCGGAGAAAAAATTGAACTGACCCGTTTTGAAAGAATTGATGCTCCTTTTGTAGCTTCTTATATACACGGTGCAAACCGTATGGGTGTTTTGGTTGCCTTGACCAAAGAAGCCGCCGGCGCAGGAAAAGACGTAGCCATGCAGATCGCTGCTATGAATCCACTGGCTGTTGATGAAACATCTATATCACAGGAAACAAAAGACAGGGAAAAAGCAATAGCCGTAGAAATGATAAAGGCAGAAGGCAAGCCTGCAGAAATGGCTGAAAAGATAGCAGATGGCAAGATGAATAAATTTTTTAAAGACAATACATTAATGGCTCAGCCTTTTGTAAAAGACAACAGTAAGTCTGTTGCCGATTATTTAAAGAGTATTGACGCTGACTTAAAAGTTACAGATTTCAAGAGAGTAGCTTTAGGTTAATATGCCTGAAAATATTTAACGAACAACCTTATAACGATCTTATAAGGTTGTTTTTTTTTGCCCGGGCCTGTTTTCTGTTCTCTTTTTTACCCGTAATTTTAAATCATGGAAATATATCAATCGTATTTCGAAGAGAACAGGAAGTCATGGAATAAGCGCACTGTAATACACAAGGGTTCTGCCTTTTACGACCTGGCTTCTTTTAAAAAAGGGAAGTCATCCCTGAATAAGATCGAGCTGGAAGAACTTGGAAATGTAAAAGGTAAAACCCTGTTGCACCTGCAATGCCATTTTGGTATGGATACCATGAGTTGGACAAGAGAAGGTGCTAAAGTTACCGGCGTTGATTTTAGTGATGAAGCAATACATCTTGCTAAGGAATTAGCTGCTGAATTAAACATACCTGCTGAATTTATTTGTGCAAATGTTTATGACTTAACAGATACTGCGAAAGTCCCTTCTCTTGAGGGATTCGGGGAGGCTTTTGATATCGTCTTTACTTCTTACGGAACCATTGGCTGGTTACCCGACCTGGATGCCTGGGCGGAGATTATATCCCATTTTTTAAAACCTGGCGGTACTTTTTATATTGCCGATTTTCATCCCGTGCTCTGGATGATGGATGAAGGCTTTGAACAGATCAAATACAATTATTTTAATAAAGAAACCATAACAGAGGAGATATCAGGTACTTATTCAGACCGGTCAGCGCCCATAAAGTCAATTGAACACGGCTGGAATCATCCTTTTTCAGAAATTATCAGCGCTTTACTAAAACACAATTTACAGATCGAACAGTTCAAAGAATTTCCATATTCTCCCTATAACTGTTTCAATAACCTTGAAAAAGGAGACGATGATATGTGGCGGATAAAGGGGATGGAAGAAAAAATGCCGATGATGTATTCCATAAAAGCAACTAAACGGTCATAAAAATATATCTTCGCAAAAAATAAAAACAACGCATGCTACCTAAGTACAAACGAATTCTCCTCAAACTTTCGGGTGAATCTTTAATGGGGGATAAGAATTTTGGATTAGACAGTGAAGTGATCGCACGTTATGCACAGGATATAAAATCAGTATTGGAATTGGGTGTACAGGTAGCTGTTGTTATTGGCGGCGGTAATATTTACCGGGGTATGAATGAGGCTGAAAGCGGTATTGAAAGGGCGCAGGGAGATTACATGGGCATGTTGGCCACCGTAATAAATGGTATGGCATTGCAGAGCGGGATGGAGAAAGCAGGCATCTATACCAGGCTGCAAAGTGCTATTAAAATGGAACAGATCGCCGAGCCATATATTCGCAGGAGGGCCATGCGGCACCTGGAAAAAGGAAGGGTTGTTATTTTTGGTGCCGGCACCGGCAATCCATATTTTACAACAGATACCGCCGGTTCGTTAAGGGCAATAGAAATTAAAGCTGATGTGATCTTAAAAGGCACAAGGGTTAATGGTATTTACACGGCCGACCCTGAAAAAGACCCTTCGGCCACAAAGTATGAGACCATTTCTTTTTCAGAGTGCATCCAAAAGAACCTGAAAGTAATGGATATGACCGCTTTCACACTATGTATGGAAAACAATTTACCCATTGTAGTTTTTGATATGAACACCGAAGGCAATTTACTTAAAGTAGTAACCGGCGAAAAAGTAGGAACACTGGTTACCTAAAAAAATAAAACGCATAAGAAAGGGCTGCAATTTTTTGCAGCCCTTTTTGTTTTAATTTCAGAACTATAGCGTATTTAGATACGATAATATTTCGGGTAAGGATCTTTTAATAGGTACAACACGTACATGCTGGATCAATGAATTTGAAGCCGGCAATTGGGTGATGGCAGATTCGTAACCCAAATAATAATCATCAGCCTGTTTGGAAATAACAACCACGGTAACCAGTTTTCCAACGGGTAGTTTACCGGTAATGAATTTTTTTGTATTCAGATCACCCTTCATGGCCACAGTTGAACGGAGATCTTTAAACACGGTAAATGCAATGGTATTGGCGTTGGTAAAATACGAAGCCATATCTACCGTTACACTTACTTTAGCAGCAGTGCTCAGATCATATACACGAGCAAGGCTTATCCAGCCCAATTGCTTTGTATAAATTTCATATGATTGTGTTCCGGCTACAACTATATTGTTTGCCAGGTCCTGGTTGGGTAACCAGTTATACCCCGAGCTATTGGTTTCATCACCAAAAAAAAGTTTCATTTGAGGGTCAGTGGGAAGATCAAAATAACGGATATTGATCCTGATACCCGGAGCCAGCTGAAGCACCTGGCCTTCCTTTTTTATTTTTATAAATAATTGTCCTGCTGTTATCAGCATACTGTCGTTATAAGTGCTCGGCTTATTCAGGCGTATCATATCTCCGTTTTTCTTTACGGCCATTAACTCTACCTCCACGTTCCCGGTAATGGGTTGCCCGGCTGCAGTTGCACAGCAATGGGGAGGAAAATTTACCTGGATACCAAAAGGGGTTATAATACTTGCTGTATTCGCATTAACATTAATAGTATCTATGTATGGTTGCAGTAATAAGTTGTTCTTAAGAACAGATACCGGCATTGTGGATGTAACTGTGCCGTACCAAGTAGTATCAGGGCCGTTTAACTGGCCGGGATCGGGCACAAAAATATCTATATTTTTTTGACAGGCCGTTAATAAGAACCCGCCTGCTGCTAATACCAATATGAATGTTTTTATCTTCATCACTATCTGTTTAAATAACACTGTACCATTATCAGATACTTCATGTATAATTTTTGCTGCCTGCTATTTCAGATCAAGCCTTATTCCCAATCTTAAACCGGCAGTTTGATATTTTTGTTTCAGTGTAATGGTCTGTTTGTTCATGGCTGATAAATTATACCGGAAATAAGGTTCGGCCATAAGATGCAGCCTGTCGTTAAGTTTATAATAAACCGATGCAGATCCTATAAATCCTATACCGGCATTGGTTTTAAACTGGTAAGGAGAAGAGCTTTTACCGGTAGTTATGCTTACCGGATTTCCGGAGACATCCAGTACATCGCCTTTTTGCCAGCTGTAAATATTAATAATTGCACCGGCATTAATATTGGCGTGCAATTTACCGTTACCCAATTCATAACCAACAACAATTGGTATATCAATACTCCGGTACCTGTTGATGGTTGTTTTATACCTGGTTCCGGTGGTTGTATAACTGCCGATGGTATCACCATTAGTATTAAGGATATATACTATCTGTACAATATTACCCTGGCTAAAAGTAAATTTTTCATTTATCTGGCTGTAATTAACACCGCCCCGCACACTCATAGAGTTGTTGAAGACCTTGGTATAACGCACACCTGCGCTAAAACCCGATTTGAATTTTGTGCTTTCCTTTCTCTTTTGCAGGTAAGCCGAGTTGCCGGTATCATGCAAACTTTGAATGGCATAATCGGGTCCTCCATAAAATTCAAAATACCGTTTATTACCCGAAACGTCTTTTTCGATCGATGGGCACCCCGGGAAATAAATGACCGGATTGAAAGTAAGTGGCCCCGGTTTTCCCGTCTTGCGCTTTTCGGTATATTTTTCGGCATGGTAAGTAAGCCTGCCCAAAAGTGTTCCTTGTCCCTCATACTCATCGTCATCTTCGTTCCCGTCTAAACCAGGTGAAGTAGTGTTCACCAAAATATTTCCCAGCCCGTTATATTTTTTACTTCCTTTGCCGGTCACGGGTGCATTGTTTGCAGTTTCACCCGGTTGAAGAGATGGGGAATAGATCTGTGCTTTAATGCCAGCATTTGACAGCAAACTGCCATTATTTTTTCGGGTATTATTATCTGTTGTTGTGGATATGGGCTCACTCACCAGGTCATTGGAATTGGTTTGCTGAACCACAGAAGCCTTGGCTTCTGATCCACGACTTTTAGTACCGGGAGAGTTTTTTTCAGCAGCAGTTTGTGTATCGTTTGCAGTAATATTTTTATTAAAAAAGATCCAGGCGCCACCACTGCTTAAAGCAATAATAAGCCCCAGTACCAGTAATTTGGCCCGTCCATTAAGCATGGAGACCCAAAAACCCGGTGGCCTTTTTTTATCTTTTTCAGCAATGATATTTTCCCAGATGCGTGCGTGCACATCAGGAGAGTAGTTGTTAAACTGCTCTTTTAAATGTTCATCAAACTGCCGGTTACTGTTCATACCGCAACTTTTTGTAATTCTATAATTTGTTTCTGCAGCATATTTCTTGCCTTTACCAACTGGCTTCTGCTGGTACCCGATTGTATGCCCAGCATACCAGCAATTTCATCATGCTGGTACCCTTCAATCACATATAGGTTGAAAATAAGCCGGTAACCATCGGGTAAATTATTTATCAGTACCAAAAGATCCTTTTCGGTTAAGTGAGCATAAGCCGAAGGTTCCATGCCACTTTCATTTCTATCGTTGACCTCATAACCCACTACCTCTTTTTCGTACCTGCGTAATGAATATTTTTTTAAAGCCGTGTTCACTACAATTTTTCTTATCCATCCTTCAAAGGAACCTTCAAATTTAAACTGGTAGATCTTGTCAAAAACCTTAATAAAAGCATCCTGTAAAATATCCTCCGCATCTGCGCTATTACGGGCATAGCGGTTACAAACACCAAGCATACGGCCGGCGAAGCGGTTGAATACCTCCTTCTGGCAGGAGGCATCTCCCTGTAAACATCCTCGTATGAGTTCGTCTTCCGTCAATTATAGTTAAGTTTACATCGGGCATTTTATAGTTTAAGATACCCTGATACAACTATACGCTGCCCAACAAGGAATTATTGCTTAAAAGGTACAAAAAACAACTGGTTTTCTTGTTTTAGGACAATAAAATCTATAATTTGAACGGTACACATAAAAAATGACCATTCGACATGTTATCGGAAGAACAAATAAAAAAGCTGATCTCTGAAAATGATAGCCTCCGGGTGCAGCTCGAAGATGCAAATGCCATGCTGGCTGCCCGGGAGCAGGAAATTGAGTTTTTACATACCGAACTTGCTGAGGCAACAGCATTACGCAGCAAGCTGAATGGCCAGTTAGATGAAATTGAAAGTATCCAAAACAGGCTTGGAGAAAAGCAACAGGCGGCTAAAGGAGCGGAAGAAAGAGAGCTGGAATTGCACCAGGAACTTACCGAAATGGCCATATTAAACAAACAATACAACGAGTTGATCCAGGATTACGCCTACCTGCAAAGCCGTTTCAACGATATCCAGGCCCAGTTAACAGTTTTAAATGAACGTAATTTTCAAATGCAACAAATTACGAGCCGTATAGGCGAGTTGGAAAGCACCCTCGAAAACACCAAACAGGAAAGAGACGATCTTAAGAACAGGGTTGCCACACTTGAATCACAGAAGTATTTACGGGAATTTAACCTGTAACAGCCTGCTAAAGTGTTTTAAAATATAAACCTAAACATTTGCATTGCTGCCGTCTATGTTATATATTACTCTTCTAAAACTTATTGCATTTAACTAAAACTCAACTAAATTATGGAAGCACAAAACACTGTTGACAATGGCAAAACCACAGCCATAGTAGCCTATATTACTATTATAGGATGGCTTATTGCATATTTTGGGATGCACCAGTCTAAAAAAACATCTCTTGGCAGCTATCATTTACGCCAAACACTTTTATTATTTATAATTGCAATTATATACCAGATTATAATTAGAATAATTATTATGGCGGTACCTGCAGTTGGGTTGATCCTATCTTTAGTGGGCCTGGTATTTTTGGTTTTATGGATAATGGGATTAATTGCAGCCATCAATGGGGAAGAGAAGCCTATGCCGCTCATTGGCGAAAAGGCACAGCAAATGTTTAAAGGCATTTAATTTATTAATAAAAACATTCAAAAGCATCCTGCCAAAGCGGGATGCTTTTTTGTTTGAAGGAATTAGCTGAATTTTACAACTGAAAATAGAAAAGATGAATAATAAAATTGCAGACATAAGAAAGGATTATCAAAAGCAAAGCTTATTGGAAACCGATGTTGCCGGTGATCCTTTTGTACAATTCGGTGCCTGGTGGGATGACGCTGAAAAAAGTGAACTGGATGAGATCAATGCCATGACACTGGCCACGGCTTCAAAAACAGGGATGCCATCTGCAAGGATCGTGTTATTGAAATCAGTTTCTGAAACTGGGTTTGTTTTTTTTACAAATTACAACAGTGCCAAAGGCAAAGAACTGGAAGAAAATCCATATGCCAGTTTGGTATTTTTTTGGGCAGCGCTGGAAAGACAGGTCAGGATATCGGGCAAAGTAGAAAAAGTAAGTGCCACGGAAAGTGACGAATATTTTAATTCGAGGCCCGAAGGCAGCAGGATAGGAGCCTGGGCTTCGCCGCAAAGCAGTATCATTTCGTCAAGGGAGATAATCGAAAAGAATATTGCTGAATATGTGGAGCAGTTTGCCGATGGAGCTATTACCCGGCCACCTCATTGGGGAGGGTATATCGTAATACCGTCGGTTATAGAATTCTGGCAAGGCCGGCCAAACCGGCTGCACGACCGTATTCAATATACAAAATTGAAAGAAGGGGGATGGAAGCGGGAAAGGCTGGCGCCTTAAAGTAATTAGTAATTGGTAATTAGGTTTTAAACGCTGAGTTTACCCAATTCCCAATTACTAATTCCTAATTCCTGGTTAGGCTTTTTTCTTGGCAGGAGCTTTTTTCTTGGCAACTACAACTTTTTTTGCAGCTTTGGCAGGTCTTGTTTTACCAAATGAACCACTGAAGATCTTTCCTTTTTTTGTTTTGATATCACCACGTCCCATAATTTATTTTTTATTTTTTATTAAATTTAATTGTTACAAAAAAAGCAAGGCACAACAGCACCTTGCTTTTTAATGTGTTTGATACAGCATTACATTTTAGCTGATAATTCTTTACCGGCTTTAAACTTAGCAACTTTCTTTGCTTTAATTTTGATAACTGCACCTGTTTGTGGATTGCGGCCATTACGGGCAGCTCTTTTAGAAACAGAAAAAGTACCAAATCCTACTAAAGTAACTTTACCACCACCTTTTAAAGTTTTAGTAACAGCACTTACAAAAGAATCTAAAGCAGC
>JBDSXS010000151.1:0-7616 GCA_039926045.1 Ferruginibacter sp. | reverse complement strand
GGTAATAGCGGGGGGCCGGTGCTGAATAAAAATGGCCAGGTTATCGGCATCATCACATCTAAAAACCTGACCGCTGATGGTGTTGTATTTGCCACCAAATCAAAAAACATTTATAAATTATTGGAAGCCGCTAAAAAAGCCGGTGATACTGCAAATATTAAGTTACCAACCAATACAGGCTTAAAAGGATTGGACAGGGAACAACAGGTGAAGAAAATGGAAGAGTTTGTATTTATGGTAGTTGGAAATTAATAGCCCTTGAAACGAATTAAAAGCTGTCCCGCTGAAGCAGGACAGCTTTTTTTATATGGGTAATTTTATTTCCAGAGTAAGGCTGGATATACATTGTCAGCAACCAGCTTATCAACCGAAGCCTTTACTACCGGTGCATCTTCTTTATAGGTTACACCAAACCATTGAGATGATGTTGGGATAACGCTGATATCTCCTCCCCTGTTTTCCATAAAATCCTCTGCAATGATGGGTATAAAGAATTCGGCTTTAATATTTGCGTGGTTATCCTGCACAAATTGCAAAAATAATTTTTCAGCATGGTCAAATAAAGAGGGATGAAAACACCAGAAATTCATAGATACACTTGAACCGGATTGCACTGTATGTTTACCGGTCTCATCTTCATACACGATCGTATTATTTTCTTTATAGATCTTCGTTCTTTCTTTAATGCTTACGAGATTTTGGTTTTCATCAACCTGGCAAACGCCACGACTTACTGTACCATGCTCACTTAATGTTTTATCCAGTTCGTAACCAATAATGGCATATTGGTCATCGCTGCACCGGCTATTTAAAAAATCAGCAGCTTTTACAAAAGCATCCACTCCATAATAATCATCGGCATTGATAACTGCAAAGGGTTCTTTGATTACATCTTTTGCACAAAGCACGGCGTGGCCGGTGCCCCATGGTTTTGTTCTGTGGGGAGGTGATTCCAGTTCTCCCAAATACGAATCCATTTCCTGGTAAACATATTCGGTCTTTATTTTTCCCTGCAACTTAGGTTCAAAGCTTGCTTCAAAGCCTTCTGCAAAATCTTTACGGATAATGAACACCACTTTTCCAAAACCCGCCCTTATAGCATCGTAAATTGAATAGTCCATGATCGTTTCTCCCCCCGGACCAAAACCTTCTGTTTGTTTCATACTTCCATATCGGCTTGCCATTCCTGCGGCTAAAATTAAAAGTGTTGGTTGCATCTAAAATTAAATTAACAATTGAAAATTTATTTATTGATTTTTGCTGGGCAAAAGTACTATAAACCTCTAGTTTTACCTGAAATGCTTTTTGATATTTCAAAGACCCACCTGGAAGAATTACATGATGACCTGTTTTTACAAAAGCAGGTCAGGGTATCAATATTGCGTTTAGATAAGATCCATCCGCAGCTATCAGGTAATAAAATTTTTAAACTGCATTATTTTTTACAGGAAGCCTTAGGATCAAAACATAGTACCGTTTTAACCTTCGGAGGTTCTTATTCCAATCACCTTACTGCCACAGCTTTTGCCTGTAAAACGCTAAACTTAAAAAGTATCGGCATAATAAGAGGTGAAAAGCCCGATCATCTTTCACACACACTGGAACAGTGCATGGATGATGGAATGCAGTTAAAATTTATTCCGAGGAATGAGTATGACAAAAAAGAAGATGAAACGTTCATACAGAATCTGCAAACTGAGTTTGGAGATTCAACCATTATTCCGGAAGGTGGATACCATCCGCTTGGCGCCAGGGGGGCAGCACTGATTTTTGACCTCGTGAAGGACCAGAGTTTCACTCATATCTGTACAGCATCAGGTACAGCTACAACTTTGGCAGGTTTACTACAAGCTGCCAAACCAGCACAAACTATAATAAGTATCCCTGTACTAAAAGGGATCACAGACATTAATAAAAGATTAAATTTCCTGATCGGTTGCAAATCAGTTCCCGAAAATCTGCAAATTGTTAATGACTATCATTTTGGCGGCTATGCAAAAAAAACAGAGGCACTTTTACAGTTTATGAACCATTGCTGGCTTCAATATAGTTTGCCACTTGATTTTGTTTATACCGCTAAAATGATGTTTGCTGTTATAGATCTCATAAAAAATGATCATTTTGCACCGGGTAGCCAAATTTTATGTTTGCATACCGGAGGTTTGCAGGGAAATAAATCTTTACCTTTAAACTCTACATTATACTGATTCTTATTTAACAAATGCGTACTGTCTATTTTATCCTCATCTCAGGCATTATTTTTTCTTCGGGCAACTTATTTGCCCAGGACACACTACCTGCTTTTACTGTAAAGAATAGCAAAGGAAAGATCTCTGTTAGCTGGCAAAATAACTATTCAAAGGAAGTAAAAGGGATAACTATCCAAAGTTCCTTTGACAGTCTTAAAAAATATTCAAGCTTAAAAACAGTGCCAAATCCTGCTGATGCAGTCAATGGCTTTTTTGATACCGATGTACCTTATGAAAAAATGTTTTACAGGCTGTTCATCGTATTTGACTCCGGGGTATACTTTTTTACGCCATCAAAAAGGCCCGAAATTGACCCAAAATTTGATCTGCAGAAGAGTTTAACAAAGATCAGGGAAGCAAATAAAGCTATAGCTACTGCATCAAACAAAACAGACAAAATAGTAATCCCGGTACCCAGAAAAGAAGAAACAGCTAATTCAAAGAGCCCTAAACCGGCAAAACCGGAAGGTCAACCCATATCGCAAACAGAAGAAGTTAAACCTGAGATCATAATCAAAAAAGAGCCTGTTTCTACGGTAAGCAGGTACATCTATACGGCCAAAGACAATAATATTGTAATTAATTTACCCGACTTCAGCACGAATAAATATCTTGTAAAGTTTTATGATGAAGAAAACCGAAGTTTATTCGAATTAAATAAAATAACCGAAGGGTTCCTGATCATTGAAAAGGTCAATTTCCTGCATGCTGGCTGGTTCTTTTTTGAGATCTATAAAAATGAAGCGCTGCTGGAAAAGAATAAATTTTATATCCCAAAAGATTAAAGATTCATTACACCAATTCTGACACAAATACTTTTTCAAAATTCCTTTTCAGCTTTTCTTTTACCTCGTCGTAATTCACCGTATGGCCCAATTCTTTTTCAATTGAAGTGACCTGTTTATTTTCTATACCGCAGGGGATGATATTATTGAAGTAACCCAGGTCGGTATTTACATTCATGGCAAAGCCGTGCATGGTTATCCACCGGCTGCAACGTACACCTATGGCACATATCTTTCTTTCCCTGCCCGCAATATCCTCGTCGATCCATACCCCTGTTTCGCCTTTGCTCCTACCACCCTTTATACCATATTCTGCAATAGTCAGAATAATTACTTCCTCCAGGTTTCGCAGGTATTTCCCAATATCTGTATAATATTTTTCCAGGTCAAGAATCGGATAACCTACGATCTGCTGCAAGCCATGAAAAGTGATATCCCCTCCCCGGTTGGTATTAAAGAATGCAATATCATTTGCTGCAAGTTCTTCATCACTCATCAGTACATGTTCTTTTTTGCCGCTTTTGCCTAATGTATACACCGGGGGGTGTTCACAAATAAGAAAATAGTTTGTAGTAGTGAGTCGTGAGTCGTGAGTTGCGAATTCTGTTGCAGATTGCCCCTTCCGTATTGCCGATTTGATCTGTACATTAGCCTGCAGCAAAGATTCCTGTTGATCCCAGGCTGCTTTATATTCAATGATCCCAAGGTCTTTAAATATCACTTTCTGCTTATCCACTGCAATGTTTTAATTTGCAAAGATAAATGAATGGCAGTTAGCAGTTAGCAGTTAGCAGTTAGCAGTTAGCAGTTAGCAGTTAGCAGTTAGGAGTTAGGAGTTAGGAGTTGGCAGTTGGCAGTTTAGAATTATGAATTTAGAATTATGAATTATGAATAAACAAATTGAGGATATTGATGATGAGCCATCAGAATCGGAAGAACTGTACGAGAAACTGACCATTGTAATTGACAAGGGCCAGGAGCCACTGCGTATTGATAAGTTCTTAATGAGTCGAATTGAAGGCGCTACCCGCAATAAAATACAGCAGGGTATCGATAATGAAATGGTGCTGGTGAATGAAAAGCCGGTAAAAAGTAATTATAAAGTAAGAGCTTATGATAAGATCGTTGTTTTTGATAACCGGTCACCCGACAGCTCAGAGATCATTCCTGAAAATATCCCGCTAAATATTCATTATGAAGATGACAGCTTATTGATCATCAATAAACCCGCAGGCATGGTGGTTCATCCAGGCAGTGGTAATCCGAATGGCACTTTGGTTAATGCAGTAGCTTATTATTTAAGACAACAGGATCCCGGCCTCGATGAAAGTGAACTATCCAGGTTCGGACTTGTACATCGTATTGACAAAAACACAAGCGGCCTACTGGTCATGGCTAAAAATCAAAAGGCCATGAGTGACCTGGCCAAACAATTCTTTAACCATACCGTGCACCGGAGATATATTGCATTGGTTTGGGGCGATATGGAGAAAGATGAAGGAACGGTGATCGCTCATGTGGGCAGGCACCAGCGATTTAGAAAATTATTTACAGCTTACCCCGATGGCGACCACGGCAAAGACGCCATCACACATTATAAAGTTCTGGAGCGGTATAATTATGTTACCCTGATAGAATGCAGGCTTGAAACAGGCAGAACCCACCAGATACGGGTGCACATGCAGTTGATAGGACACCCGCTGTTTAATGATGATTTTTATGGCGGTGACAGGATCGTAAAAGGAACCGTATTTACCAAATACAAACAGTTTGTTGACAATTGTTTTGACCTTTGCAAGCGGCAGGCCCTGCATGCAAAGGAACTGGGCTTCATTCATCCTGCCACATTGGAGCCTGTACATTTTGAATGTGATTTGCCGGAAGATATGCACGCAGTTATTGAAAAATGGAAAAAATATATCGGGCATAAGGCAGAATGATGGTATTTCTTTCCAGGGATACAACAGTGATGTTAGATAAACAAAAAATGTTCATAATAGTGAAAGCCCGCTTTTCAGCGGGCTTTTCTTATACCAATTCCTATGCTTGTTTTTTCTTTTGAATTTCATGTCATCGCCGGGAAGATCCATACTTATCTCTATCTTCTATCTACAGTGATCTTTCCAATGGACTGCTTACCGGTAGATCTATTAAATACCTTGATGTTATAAAAACCAGGCATCAGATTTTCTATCCTCAGGCTATTGGTGTTTACATTTGTCCACTGTTTAACAACCCTTCCGGTCATATCAATCACCGCAATATCACGTGAACTGCTTTCGTCTTCAAATAAAACAGTTGTATTTCCGTTAGCCGTTGGATTTGGGAATACGGTCATTTTATCCTTTTGCTCACCCCTTACAATGCTTACCTGGGACGTTCTTTGCATACCATTCATATCAACCTGAACGATCCGGTATTGGGAGATGCCTTTATAATTATTTAGATCAGTAAAAGAATAGCTTAGATCACCACTGCTGTTTCCGTTGGTTGCCCTGGTAGGTACAAAACTGATATTCTGCCAGGTGCCGTTTGTCATGCGTTGAACATAAAAGCCCCTGTTGTTTTGTTCTGTCGCAGTTGTCCAGTTTACCAATACATTTTGAGAAGAAGTGCGTGTGGCTTTGAATGACTTGAAATTAACAGCAAGTGGTCCGCCCTCTGTTACAGAAATATACACATTGTCTATTACAAACCTCTTAGCCCCATTAACAGCGCAGTCAAGCTGGCTTACATCCAATAAAACCCTAAATTCTGTATTAAGAGCAACATTTTCGTCTACCCGGGTTATGATCGTATTCTGCCCTGAGTTTAAATCTAAATTGGTTACAGCACTGGTTCCAATAGTATCGCCTGTAGCTACTGAAACGATATAGACAACACCAACAGCTGTACAGGGAGTTGTTCCAAAAAGCTGGTCTTCGCACCTTAGGCGGTTGCCGCTATAGATATAACCTTCAAAGCGTACAGTTACAAAAGCATTTGCCTGAACGTATCTTAGTGTATCAGTTAAAAAACCGGTTTTATTATTACCGTTACTTCCGACAGACGGGTTAGAAACTACCCCGTGGTTACCGGTTACGCAATTGCCATTTACAATCCTGTCGTAGACATCAATATTGGCAGCTTTCAGTTGCCATCCAGGGGGAAGACCATTTTCAAAATTCTCAAATAACGGTACATTTTGTTGGGCACTGCTGTTGAGTGCGAAGGCGATTGAGATCGCCATGAGTAAAAACGTTTTCATAATTTTTTTTTTTGTGTATGAGATAAAATGATACAATGCCAATTAATAAATTGACAGTAGTCTTTGTGAAGAGATATTGAAAACCCTCAATTGTAGTAGTTAATTGAGGTCTTTTGAAGGATAAGTGGATAATAATATTTGCCTGGATACTGAAAGGTTTAAAACCTGATCCAGAATGCAAAGATGATTACATTGTAGTTTACAACTGTTACATAACAGTTGAAATAGATTACAATATTCACAGTTACAGAATATTCTTATATGTTCAATAAAAAAACTCTCTGTAAGAAATATTTACAGAGAGTTAGTAAAAAAATAAAGCTATGAATGCACTAGTCTAAAAATGGATTTAAGAATTTGAAAAGGCACAGGAATTAATTTTTAGTCCTTTTTCTAAATTATATAATTCCAGGTATGTTCATCTGCATCAATTCCCAGGCGGATCTGTTCCAGTTTATTTTTTAGTTTATATAACAACTTGCGGTCATCATATTTCGGCAGCATAAAGTCTATGCCATTAATGTTGATGGTTTTAATGGGAGCCACAACGGCTGCAGTTCCTGCACCAAATGCCTCTGTAATGGTTCCGGTCTTAAATGCAGTTTCCAATTCTGCAACGGCAACCGGACGAACTTCTGTTTTAAGTCCCAGGTCTTTGGCAAGGGTCAATAAAGAATCCCTGGTAACCCCATCCAGTATAGAATCGGATAAAGGGGGAGTGACTAATGTATCATTAATAACAAACATCACATTCATCATACCCGACTCTTCAATAAATTTATTTTCTTTTCCATCGGTCCATAAAACCTGGTCGTAACCTTCAAGCCTGGCTTTTTGTGTAGGCAAAAAAGAAGCTCCATAGTTACCACCGCATTTTGCAAAACCGGTTCCGCCTTTTGCTGCACGTATGTATTGTGTTTCCACTTTTACTTTTATAGGATCGGCATATAATGAGGGCACAGGGCCGGTAAATATCACAAAGCGGTATTCTTCGGAAACTTTTACACCAAACCTGGCTTCACTTGCAAAAACAAAGGGGCGAAGATAAAGTGCATGTCCGGCTTTGGATGGCACCCATGCTTTATCAAGTCTGATCAGTTGCATCAATCCTTCCATAAAAATTTCTTTGGGCGGAACAGCCATGCACATCCTGTCGAGCGACTTCACAAACCGGTTATAATGTTTTTCCATCCTGAAAATATTGATGCGGCCATCGTGCATCCTGAAAGCTTTCATACCTTCAAAAACAGTTTGGCCATAATGCAACGCCAGGGCCGAAGGGCTTAAAGCAAGATTGGCGTAAGGAACTATCTGAGGTTGTCTCCATTCGCCATG
>JBDSXS010000150.1:0-26697 GCA_039926045.1 Ferruginibacter sp. | reverse complement strand
CATGAAAAACTTATCAGCAGCCCGTGTTCAAAAAAATAAAAGAGCATCAGTAATAACTATTTCATAAAAAATATTTACTTATCTTTTATTCCCGGAATTTATTTTACTGTCAATAATTAAAAACATTTGCAATGAAACGGAAAGAATTTATTACCAAATCAGGGTTGGCTGCAGCATCTTTAACCTTATTACCCAAGTCAAATTTATTTGCTGCCAGCACAGATAGGCAGGTTCGCATGGCCATCATAGGTGTGGGGTTGAGGGGACAGGACCACCTTGAACTTTTGTTAATGCGCAATGATGTTGAGGTAGTAGCAATTTGCGATATAGATGACCGGATGTTGACCAGTTCCAAAGAAAGCATTGTAAAAAGTGGCAAAAAAATGCCCCAGGTATTTACGGGGGACAAATATGCCTGGAAGAAAATGCTTGAAATAAAAGGCCTGGATGCTATTATCATAGCAACCCCATGGGAATGGCACAAAGAAATGATCATTGGTTCGCTGGAATCCGGAATTAAATATGTTGGTTCGGAAGTTGTGCTTGGTATCACCTTACAGGATCATTGGGACGTTGTGAAAGCCGCAGAGAAATACAAAGCGCATGTGATGATGTTGGAAAATGTTTGTTACCGCCGCGATGTGATGGCAGTATTGAATATGGTAAGACAGGGTTTGTTTGGCGAAATGATACACCTGCAGGGAGGTTACCAGCACGATCTTCGTGAAGTAAAATTCAATGATGGCGTTAAGCCTTATGGCGGTGGCTGTGAAATAGGTGAGAAGGGTTGGACAGAAGCCAAATGGCGTACCGAGCATTCCATACACCGCAATGGCGATATTTATCCCACACATGGTATTGGCCCCATTGCCCATTATATAAATATCAACCGGGGAAACAGGTTCACAAATCTTTGTTCTTTTTCATCAAAGTCACGTGGCCTGCACAACCATGTAGTAAAAACCTGTGGCGAAAACCACCCCAATGCAAAGATTAATTTTAAGCTGGGGGATATTGTAACTACCAATATTGGCTGTGCCAATGGCGAAACCATTTTGCTACAGCATGATACCAGTTTGCCCCGCCCATATTCCTTAGGTTTCAGGGTGCAGGGAACCGAAGGCCTTTGGATGGATGTGAATAAGGGGATCTATATTGAAGGTAAGTCTCCAAAACCTCACCAATGGGATGATGCAAAGAGCTGGCTGGATAAATATGATCATCCGCTTTGGGCCAGATGGAGTAAAGAAGCTGCGGGTTCGGGCCACGGTGGAATGGATTTTTATGTGGTGCATGCATTTATTGAATCTGCTAAAAGGGGAGTGGCAACACCGCTGGATGTTTATGATGCCGCAGCCTGGAGTGCTATCACGCCATTAAGTGAACAATCAATAGCACTTGGCAATGAGACGGTTGAATTCCCGGACTTTACCGGGGGCCAGTGGATGTACCGGAAACCGGTATTTGCATTGAATGATGAATTTTAAATCACAAAGAAAATATAAAACAGGTGTTTGTATAATAAAACGTTCCGGGCTTTCGTTCAAAGTTTGCTTATCTTGGAGAGTTAGCACACTTATTGCTCCCTGATCTTTTTTTAAGAGTATTAAATATCGATATGAAAATCATTCCCTCTTTTTTTCACCGGTTCCTTGTTGCAGTTCTTTGCAACATTTTTTTGATCCCTGTGCTTCATGCCCAAAAGAACGGCATTATGCCTTTAACGGGGATGAAGTTTTATAATGAAGGGATCACCGCAAAATCAATAGATATAAAAATAGACGGGAATCTGCTGGTGAGTAACAGGATACCTCTTAACAAAGAAATAGAGATCAGCCTTGAGCAAATAGCAGGATTTAAAGCAGACAATTTTAAAACCATGTTTGCAGCTGCTGAACTTGTTGTTTTATCGCCTACAGGGCAGATATTGTTAAATAACCCCAATGTTTTAATAACGCATTATTCCAATGGATTTTATGCACACGAGTTAAATACATTCAGTATAAAGTTTGGTATTGGTATCGACCTGATGAAAGGCAATCAAAGTGGACTTGTAAAAGTACGGTTGTATGATATGAAAGGAAAAGCGCAGATGAGGCTCGAAATCCCGGCAACTTTTGCAAAGCCCGGCGAGGCCGTACAGGTCTCAAAAACAGCAAAGCCTCTTAAGTCTGCTAATGGAAACAAACTCGGTATGATCATGGGTTTGAAAGCTAAGGGCCTGCAGGTTGACCTTGATACAACGATCAAAGTAGCACCTAAAATGGCCTATACAAGCCTGGTGGTTTCAAAAGTTGAAGGCTCGAGTATAGCCGGTATTTTTGGTGGCAAGGAAAAATTCTGGGTTTACGACAGTGACCTCAATGAAGTAAAAATATCAGATATCCTTTTAAAGAAGGTACAGGGTGCCATGGAAAACGAGACAGTAGATTATACACTCAAAATTCCCTATCGCTTAAAAACCCTGGTCAATAAGTCTTATTTTGTCCGCTTTCGTTGGGAAAGTGCAGACAGGACTCAACTTATAGACGTTGTAGTTGCTAATTAACTGGCAAGCTGCAAGCCTCAAGGGGAGAGGTTTTATTTTGAAAGTGTTCTTCTCTATTTCAAAACCTATTCTGAGTTGCCTGCCGTCCCTTGTAGCTTCAACCCTTGTAGCTTTCCACTCCGCTATTTACATTTATTAATAAAATCAATTATTTCCAACACCGAGATTCTTTTCGCATCCTCGTAATTATGGTATTGCTCTGCAACCAGGTCAACCGAACAATCACAGTACTTATGTGCTTTTTCATCGCCGATCAGCCTGCCAGCCTTGTCTTCACAATTGGATACAAACTCTTTGATCTCCCGCTTTAACCAATATTTGGCGGCTATCCGGCCCACAGTTTTACAGGAAATAACTGAGATAAAGCATATCATTACTACGGTCATTAAAATTGAACTTATTTTCATTTTTTTGTGTTTTTTGTACAATTTAATTTATTTTTTTGAGTTATTTAATTTGAACCCTTATCCTAATATCTCCCTTCGTATAATTACCACGTAAAAAAGACATTTAATATTTATCAACACACCCGGGTGGTTGGTATGTTTTTTGTGAATTTTTAGACCTAAAATCCGATAGTATGAGAACCATTGCTTACCTGGCAGTCAGCTGCCTCACACTTTTGTTTGTAGCATTAATATTGGTTGTTGTTCTTTTTCTTAAAAGTTAGCGTGTTGTGCTATTAGGAAACGTTGATTTTCAAAGATTCTTCTTTGCGGTCTTTGCAGTTTTTATTTTTACCGCAAAGATAGCTAAGTGTTTCACAAAGCATGCGAAAAAACTCTGCTCACTAAAGCCATGTCAATAGCACAAGACATAAGGTTAAGAACCAGGTGACTTTAACCAGGGACTTCTTTTTATAGCTGTTTATTCCCATGGAACTCCGATAGATTATTCATATGGGAAGAATAAATAATTATATTCTATATAATAATTTATAATTATTGCCGTTTTAGTGTAACTCTAAAACCCAACCTAATGAAAAAAGGTATACACACTATTGCTTTCCTTTGCATTGCCGTGATCTGTTTAAACTCCTGCGGAACCGGTAAAAATTCTTTTGAAGTATGTAGAATGGTGCCTGTAAATGCCAAAATTGAACCAGCCAATTGTTATGTTCAGTTAAATGATGGCACAGTGCAAAATTATTCCACTTTAAAACTGGTAACAGGTGTATTGACCACTCCACATCTTTTAGCTGATAACAAGATCGTCATCAATGCAAAAGATATAAAGGCTTACGAGAATGGCCAGCTTTATGCTGTTTCTTCAAATGCCCTTAAGACCATTAAAACCAGCTATGTAGCAGTTGAAACCCTGCCCGGGTTTGCAGTGAGGTTGGTACAGGGAAAGCTTAATGTGTATTGCAGGAAGTTTTATAACGGCAGTAACGCGGTTGATGAATACTTTTTACAAACAGGTAACGATGGTGAGATCATTGCCTATTCAACAAAAATAATGAAGGAACTGTTGAAAGATAACCCCAAGGCATTAGACTACTATAACAGTAAAGTAAAAGTATCGCCAAAATCAAAAAAATTAATGACCACTGCAGTTATCTATAATAATGGTGAGCTGTTGTCAAAGAATTAAGGCCAGTTCTGTTAGTTAAGGTTTATATCAAAACCCGGAGCCTTAAAATCAACATCACTATAATCTTTTACAATATTATATAAAGTGTCCCTTTCAACAGGCTTACGGTTAACCTGTTTTATTAAGGTAACAAGTTCCTGTGTACTCATGGCTGGGGTTTGTTCTTCACTGCCGGCCATGCTGTAAATTTTGGTGGAGTCATCGATGGTTCCGTCAATATCGTTAACCCCAAAAGATAAACTCAACTGGGCATTCTGGCGACCAAGCATGGGCCAGTAAGCTTTCAGGTGCGGAAAATTATCCAGGTAGATCCTGGCAATCGCATATAACCGCATATCTTCTGTGGTAACAGATTCCGGCACATGGCTCATGGCATTATCCCCGTTACGGAATTTTAACGGTATGAATGTATTGAACCCACGCGTCTTATCCTGTAACTCCCGCAGTCTTCTCATATGATCGATCCGGTGTTCGTATTTCTCAATATGTCCATAAAGCATGGTTGCATTGCTGTGCATTCCTAAATGGTGTGCAGCTTCATGTATGGCCAGCCAGCCATCGGCATCTACTTTATCTTCACAGATCTGTTTTCTTATTTCTGGATGAAATATCTCTGCTCCGCCACCGGGTAAACTATCCAAACCTGCTTCATGCAATTGTTTCATTCCCTCTTCAACCGAAAGTTTGGCTTTACGGAACATATAATCAAGTTCAACCGCAGTAAAAGCTTTAACATGCAGTTCGGGCCTGTGTGCTTTTATCTTTTGCATCAGCTCAATAAAATAAGCCATATTCATTTTGGGATGAACACCACCAACAATATGTACTTCGGTAATGGGTTTGCCGTCATAGGTCTTTACAATATCCAGCATCTGGTCAATACTTAGTTCCCAGCCTTCTTCTTTATGGGCATACAAGCGTGAGTAAGAACAAAATTCGCAGCTGAATACACAAACATTGGTTGGCTCTATATGAAAGTTCCTGTTGAAATAGGTTTTATCGCCATGTAACCTTTCCCGAATAAAATTAGCCAGGGCTCCAACAAAAGCCAGGCTTCCTTTTTCAAAAAGCAGTAAACATTCTTCGTCGGTGATACGTTCGCTGTTCTTTACTTTTTGGGCAATGGAGCTAAGGCCTTTATCAGGCACGGTACCAATTAAAATATCTATCGGATCTGTCATCACAAAAATTTTTACAAATTTACGGCGATAAAAGATGTTGTAACGCTAAAATTTTGTTGAATCATCCTTTGCAAAAATCCGTCGGGGATTGTTTTACGTGTGTAATAAATGTATATCTTCCACATCGAAAATTAAACAAAGCTATATGACAATTAAATTCAGGCTCACATTGATGAGTTTTTTGCAGTTTTTTGTTTGGGGTGCATGGTTGATAACTGTAGGTAATTATTGGTTTGGAACAAAGCAATGGAGTGGAGCAGAATTCGGGGCCATTTTTTCTACCCTTGGATTTGCCTCTTTAATAATGCCTGCCCTGACTGGTATTATTGCCGACAGGTGGATAAGTGCTGAGAAACTATATGGGATACTCCATATTATAGGGGCTCTTTTCTTAGCTTACATTCCTTCGGTACAGGACCCTGCCACTTTCTGGTGGGTAATATTTGGCGCCATGCTTTGCTATATGCCCACGATCTCATTATCGAATTCAATTTCATATACTATTCTCAAAAATAGCAATTACGATGTGGTTAAAGTATTCCCTCCGATCAGGGTTTGGGGCACTATCGGTTTTATTGTAGCTATGTGGTTCACTAACCTTACCGGCAATAAGGCATCAGGGAATATGTTTTACATTTCTGCTGTGTCAGCAATAGCTCTAGGTATTTACTCTTTTACACTTCCCAAATGCCCGCCACCAAAACTTATTGCTGAAAATGCCGGCTTCGTGGAAAAAATGGGGCTAAAGGCATTTGCTTTATTTGGAAGCACTAAAATGGCCTTGTTCTTTCTTTTTTCTATGTTTTTAGGAGCTGCCTTACAGTTAACGAATATGTATGGTGATGTATTTTTATCCGAGTTTGCAAAAAATCCTGAATATGTAGATTCAATCGTTGTAAAAAGGTCAACACTTATCATGTCGATATCCCAGATCTCCGAAACGCTGTTTATCCTGGCTATTCCTTTCTTTTTAAAACGTTTTGGCATTAAGAATGTAATGCTGATATCCATGCTTGCCTGGGTTTTACGTTTCGGGCTTTTTGCCTATGGTGATCCTGCCGGTGGCTTATGGATGATCGTTCTTTCCTGTATCGTGTATGGTATGGCATTTGACTTTTTCAATATTTCAGGCTCATTATTTATTGAAACAACAACCGATGCAAGGATACGTTCCAGTGCACAGGGGCTTTTTATGATGGTTACAAACGGCATTGGCGCTGTATTGGGTGCTTTAATAAGCGGATGGCTTATACAGCAGTATTATACGTCAGCAGATGGAAACAGGGATTGGCATGGCATCTGGCTGGCATTTTCAATTTATGTTTTGGTTGTAGCCGTTCTGTTCTTCTTTTTATTCAAACACAAACATGATCCCAACGCCATAAAGAATGTGCAACATTAATTATTCAACTCAACTATTGTTGCATTAAAAATCCCCCGAAGTTTCGGGGGATTTCTTTATCTGCGTAATCAGATAAATCACTTTAATCAGCGATTATTTATGCTGCTCTATCTTTTTTACAAAGTTTGCTTTAGGCTGTGCACCTACCAATTTATCAACTACCTGGCCGCCTTTTACAAAAAGTATAGCCGGGATACTGGTAATACCATAATTCATGGATATTTGCGGATTGTTATCAACATTCACCTTGCCTACATTTACCTTACCATCGTAATCTTTAGCCAATTCTTCAATTACCGGGCCTATTGCACGGCATGGGCCACACCATTCTGCCCAAAAGTCAATAACCGACAGTTTATCTGAGTCTAATACGTCTGCTTTAAAGTTCGCATCTGTGAATTCTAGTGCCATAATATTTATTTTTTAGATTTTTAGATTTGTTACGAATAAGAGAGCAAAGTTAGTTCCAAATCCGCTAATATGCTGTTATGACATATCCACAGCATGTGATGAAATATAATTGGCATATAGATAGCCATTGTGACGGGAAAAACCCTTAAAAGCTTCAAGTGGGAAAGCTACAAGGGATAAGCAGGCTAACTAAAAGTAGCTTTTAAAATAGAGAGCACACGAACAATAAAATTGCCCCCTTGAAGCTTGTAGCTTGAGGCTTTACACTTGCAACTTGCAATTCCCTTGCTTATCTTTATTGGCTAAATCATTTATCATGTATCTAATCAGAGAAGTTTTCCAGGCTAAACCCGGTAGAGCAAAAGACCTTGTAAAAATGTTTAAAGCAGCCGCCCCACATTTTGAAAAAATGGGACAAATGAAAAATATGAAAGTACTTACTGATATTGTGAGTACATACTGGACTGTAATAGTTGAGTCGGAAACGGAAGATATAGGCAGCTTTTTCAGCAATATGCGTTCTGCCACCATGAGCGATGAATTAAAAGACATCATGAAAGGGTATATGGATTGTGTGGAAGGAGGGAGGAGAGAGATCTTTATGATAGAGTAAACAGTTAATCCATTAATTAGTTAACTGGTTAATCCGTAAAGCAGTACACTATTTTCAAGAATTTTAAAAATCAAATGCCCCACGAATTAACGGATTAACAGATTAACCGATTAACGAACTATGCCGTCACCACACTCACTTCAATATCCTTATTCTCATTCAAATAAAAAGCAAGGTCATCATTCATGGTGAGGCTTTTTTCTAAACTGTACATACCAACTTTAAATTTATTGCGACTGTCGATCACATTGAATTTGATGGAGGTTTTACCGGGGTTTGCTTTCACATTTGCATCAATAAATTCAACCATTTCTTCGCTAATGAACTGCGGCTCCACATCAATGATCACCTGTTTGGTTAAGCTTGATTTTACCGTATCCAACAGGTGTAACTTGTTTAAATTAAAGTCATACGACTGCCCGTCATACCGCTGCCTAAAAGCACCTTCGATCATTACGATCAACCCTTTATCCAGGTAATTGGTGTACTTCACATAGTCTTCGCTCCAAAGCATGAATTCAGCTTTACCACTGTAATCTTCTATACTTAAAACGGCAAAATTCTTTCCCTTTTTTGTTAAACGATGTTGGGCATCAACAACAAGCCCCGCCACACGGAAACTCTTTGCCGGGTTGGGATGTGTATTTACGGCTGCTTTAAATTCAATATAATCTGCCAGCGGCGTAATATTATAATGCTTCATTTCAAATTTATAATTATCCAGTGGATGGCCACTCATGAACATACCGGTAACTTCCTTTTCATAATCCAGTTGTACAGCCAATGGCCATGGCTCACATACGGCTAATTTTGGCGGAACGATATCCGGCATTTGCAGATCGCCGAAAAGGGTATTGGAAGCACTGGCATTTTGTGCCTGGAAGATGCTGCCGAACTTTAAGATCTTTTCAAGTCCCTGCATATCGCCGGGAGTCTGGAAAAAATATTGTGCCCTGGTAATATCCTTAAAGCAATCGAAGGCTCCGGAGTACACCAAACTCTCCAGTGATTTTTTATTAGCATTGCGGTGATTAACACGTTTGGCCAGGTCATAGATCGAAGAGTAAGGCCCATGCTTGGTTCTTTCTTCAATAATATTCTGAATGGCATTTTCTCCAACGCCTTTTAAACCGCTGAAACCAAAACGTATCTCTCCCTTTGGATTTACAGCAAATCCATTTTGTGATTCATTGATATCGGGCCCCAATACTTTTAAGCCCATACGTTTACATTCTTCCATAAAGAAAGTGATCTTGTCGATGCTGCCGGCATGGTTCAACACTGCCGCCATATATTCACTGGGATAATGAGCTTTTAAATAAGCCGTTTGGTAAGCCACAAATGCATAACAGGTGGAGTGCGATTTATTGAATGCGTATTGGGCAAAGGCTTCCCAGTCCGTCCATATTTTTTCCAATGATTCTTTTGCGTGGCCTTTTGCAGTTGCACCATCCACAAACTGCAGTTTCATTTTATCCAATACAGATTTTTGTTTCTTTCCCATGGCCTTACGCAAAACATCCGCATCACCTTTGCTGAAGCCCCCAAGCTTTTGAGAAAGCAACATCACCTGCTCCTGATAAACCGTGATACCGTATGTTTCCTTCAAAAATTCTTCCATATCGGCCAGGTCATACGACACCTGTTTCTTACCATGCTTACGGTCAATGTATTCAGGTATATAAGCCATGGGGCCCGGGCGATACAGGGCATTCATGGCGATCAGGTCATCAAATTTATCGGGCTTAAGTTCACGTAAATATTTTTGCATACCCGGACTTTCAAACTGGAAAGTACCATTGGTATCGCCCTGCTGGTAAAGCTTATAGGTTTTTTCATCATCCAAAGGAATGGTATCGATATCAATTACTACTCCGTGGTTTTGTTTGATAAGTTGAAGGGCAGTTTTTAAAATACTCAGGGTTTTTAAACCCAGGAAGTCCATCTTGATTACACCCGCTTCTTCAATTGAGTTTCCTTCAATTTGAGTGAGCCAAAGCTCCGATTCTTTAGAAGTTGCAACGGGCAATAATTCTGTCAGGTCTTTAGGCGCAATGATAATGGCCGAAGCATGAATGCCTGTATTGCGTACCGAGCCTTCCAGTATTTCTGCTTCATGCAAAATTTTACTTTGCAGATCATCTCCATTATAGATCTCTCTTAATTTTTTTGCATTTTCTATATCTTCCGACTGTAACTGTTCTTTTTCTTCCAGTGATATTTCTCCGGCCTTTGCTTCCTTAATGGTGAAAGGAGCATGTAATAATCTTTTCAAATTAATGCCCGGCCTTTCCGGAACTAATTTAGAAATGGCCCTGCTTTCTGCCAGTGGCAGATCCATTACCCGGGCTACATCCGCAATACTTGATTTGGCAGCCATGGTACCATAAGTGATGATCTGTGCCACCTGGTTCTTGCCATATTTCTGAACTACGTAGTCTAAAACTTTCTGCCTTCCTTCATCATCAAAATCTGTGTCTATATCCGGCATGGTCTTACGCTCAGGATTTAAGAACCGCTCAAACAGTAAATTATATTTTATGGGGTCGATGTTTGTAATGCCAATACAATAAGCCACCGCACTGCCCGCTGCAGATCCACGGCCGGGGCCGATGAATACACCCATATCGCGACCAGCCCTTATGAAATCACTTACAATTAAAAAATAACCCGCAAAGCCCATTTTATGAATGATGCCCAATTCAAATTTTATACGTTCTTCAGCCTCAGAACTGAGGATCTTATATCGTTCCTTTGCACCGGCCCAGGTTAAACTCTCCAGGTATTCATCCTGTGATTTAAAGTTGGAAGGCACAACAAAATGGGGCAGGAGTATTTCTCTTTTGAGATCCAGCAATTCAACCTTGTCAACTATTTCGTTGGTATTATCAATGGCCTGAGGTATGTCTTCAAAAACTTTGCTCATCTCTGCACCGGTCTTCAAATAGAACTGGTCGTTAGGAAATGCAAAGCGTTTGTTTTTTGCAAATACATCGTCATCAGTAAATTCACGCAGGGCAGGGGTGCTCTGCTTTTCACCGGTGTTGATGCAGAGCAGTATATCGTGTGCATTAAAATCTTTCTGATCAACATAATGTGAATCATTGCTGGCGATAACTTTTACATTGTACTTTTTGGCAAACTTCAGCAGCACTTCATTCACTTTTTCCTGTTCAGGTATTCCATGCCGCTGCAACTCTACATAATAATCTTCCTGGAAAATATTAAGCCACCATTTAAACTCATTTTCTCCTTCGGCTTCACCTTTTTTTAAAATGGTTTGTGGTACCAATGCCCCCAGGCAACAGGTGGTTGCAATAAGCCCTTCATGATATTTATGAATGAGTTCCTTATCGATCCGTGGATATTTTGAATATAGCCCTTCAATATAACCCAGCGATGTAAGCTTTACCAGGTTCTTATACCCTTCAGCATTTTTTGCCAGTAATATCTGGTGATGGCGTGGATCTTTTTCTTCTTTGCTGAATGTTTTCCTGGTTCTGTCGGTGGTAATATAAAACTCACAACCAACAATGGGTTTAACTTTTAAAGTACCGTCGTCATTCTTATGATTATAAGCTTCTTTTACAAATTCAAATGCGCCAAACATATTGCCATGGTCGCTTATGGCCAGCGCAGGCATACCATCAGCAATAGCCTTTTTATAAAGATTTTTGATAGAGGCTGCTCCATCCAGTAATGAAAATTGTGTGTGTACGTGTAGGTGAGAAAACTTCATGTTCTTGATGCTTGATGCTTGATACTTGATACTGGATTCTGGATACTAGATACTGGATCATTCTATTCAAAGATCGTTTCCAGTATCGAGTATCCAGTATCCTTTTTTAATTTTAACAAATATCGTTAACAATAATCTCCGTGTCTAATCCGTTTTTCCACAGAGCTTTAACCTGATGCAGGGATATTATTTTTTTAATAAGCTGTTAATAGCTTGCATTTCCGGCATATGAAAGTTACCTTTGCACAGCTTTAGAAAAATATTAGTAACCAGTTTGTAGGACAGGGATCACAGGAAAGAAAAGATAAACAGCAAGAATTCACAGAATTTAAGAGGACTAAAAAACACAAGACTAAGTTGTACTTACGTTTTAAACCCAAAGTTTACGTATGAAAAACTTATTTTTTGTTTCTGTAGCCATCGGCATTCTTTCAGGAACAACTTTACCGGCAAAAGCGCAATCTTCTGTTAATATGGAGCAGGTAAATGGTTCCGGTAAACACAAAAAATCAGTAAAATTTATTGACGGGATAGAGATCAAAGCAGGTACAACTGTTTCTGAGAATCCTGCTAACTCAAACATGGCAGCTACTGATCTGCGCAACACAAAAAATGAGGAAACTGCTACCATTGAAAGTTTCACCCCATTACAATTCAAATACGCACAACTGCTGGATATTGAAGTTGAGCAGGTAACCAATAAAACATTATTTGCCGAAATTGATAAATGGTGGGGCACCCGGTATAAATACGGAGGCGCCAATGAAGGAGGAATGGATTGCAGTGCTTATACTGGCACATTGGTGCACAGGGTATATGGTTTGGTGCTTTCCAGGACCTCACGTGACCAGTATGATAATTGCATAAAACTGGAGCAAAACGAACTGCAACAGGGTGACCTGGTTTTTTTCAGAACAGGCAGGAGAGGAGTAAGCCATGTTGGAATGTATTTGGGCAATGGATATTTTACGCATGCCAGTACAAGTATTGGAGTAACCATCAGCAACCTGTCAGAAACTTATTGGACGGGTAAATTTGTTAGCGGCGGAAGGATCATTGTGCCGCCACCTGTAACAGATCAGTAAATTCATTAGGAAGATATAAAGGAGATCACCGGTCTCCTTTTTTTATGCCCATCCGTTTTTGAAATCCATGCCAAACCGGTATGAGATCCGGTGATAATTTTAAAAGAAAGGTTCCGGTTACAAATAACAAAAGAAAAGCAACACTCCTGGTTACCATTCCCGGGAAGCCATGAATATTCTCAAACAAAAAATAGCAACTGCAAAATGATACAATACCGAGTATGATCGTATACAAAGTTTTAACTGTAAATGGCTGCAGGTTAAATTTCTTAATTAAAAACAAATAACGGATGGTATTGTAAATGGTAAAAGTGATCAGGTTTGCGATGGCAGGCCCCATAACGCCATAATAATACTTTGTAAGTATATAATTCAAAGGCAGCGTGATGGACAGGAGGATCATGCCGGTTATAAAATCAAAACGCCAGTATGTAGAGGTACCGATGATCTGGCTGTTTACACCCGTGCCCATATCAATGATGCGCATCATCCCTATGTAAAAGAAGACCCACATGGCTTCTTTATAGCCGGCCTGCATTTTAAAAGCAGGTATGGCATCAGAGAAATTGAGCCAGATCAATGCAAACATGCCAACAGAAAAGATCAATTGATTGATGGAAGAACTGTGATAGATCCTGCGGATCCTTTTCATATCCTTATCTTTCCATGCCTTTGATAAAGCACCGACTGATGAAGAAATAATGCCCCGTTGCGGCGCCTGTATCAGGCTGGCAATATTTTGTGCCAATGTGTAAACGCCTACCAATGCAAGGCCATTGGGTAATACGGCGGCAATAATAATGCTATCAATAACCTGCGAAACAGTGTATACCAAACTACCGCCATAAACAAAAGAGATGAGCGTAATTATCTTTTTAAAGAATTTTTTGGATACGGTGCTTACCGAGAAAACAAATGAAATATGTTTAGTAAAGATCAAATGGCATAAGAGTATACCTGCAATTGCCAGGTACGTAAAGGAATAAATTTTGATGAAGGTGTCGAAGGATGCAATTAAACCGGTTAAACTTAAAATGATAAGGATGGTTGTTAAAAGCCTGAACTGTATCTCTCTTAAAAAATTGGTGAAGACTGATTTCTTTAACTGCCAGCCATACATTTCCAAAACTGAAAACAGGGTAAGGCCCAACCCAAAAGGGAAAACATAGTAGTAATATCTTACAAGGTCGGGGGCATTGGTTCCATATTTACGGATCACCAGGTCTTTAAATAAGATGCCGGCTATCAGTACCAGGCTAAATCCAAGTAAAGAAAAGAACAATGCCCAGGTAAGCATATCATTTTTCTTTTTAGGTAGATTATCATTATAGTATGGATAAAATTTGGAAATGTATGCTGCCATACCCAGGTTGGCAACAGAATACATGATATTGGCAATGGCTATAAAAATGCCCGTAAGTCCGTATTCGGCCTGTGTAAAGCCTCCTTCTCTTGTAAATAAATAAGTATTAAAAAAACCGATAGCAAAGCCAATGTACACCACCATGGAAGAAATGATACTCTGCTTACGAATTTGCGACATAGCTTTATTTGCTGCTAATTTACTCTACCTTTTTTGTTTTAATGTAGAAATTTGGGTCTACAGAAAAAACATTGTCGCCCTCCGGATATAGATCCAGGGTTTTCCACTGCTCTGTTGGCTTGATCCATTGTTCTGTTTTGAATTTTATTTTTAAAGGCATGTTAAAGCCTTTCACACAACTATCATAGCGATAAGAAAGTTTATAGCCTTTAATTTTATATTCAAGAACAGGTACCTGTGTTGTTCGCAAATACTGGTCAAATATTTTACTTAGATCTATTTTGCTTTGCTTACTCATATAATCTTCTACCTGTTTGGTAGTAACTGTCTGGTGATAGAATGCTTTATTCAGTCCCCGTAATATCTGCCTTAATTTTTCATCATCATTAATAACCTGTCGTATGGCATGCAGCATATTACCCCCTTTGTAATACATATCGCCGCTGCCTTCCTGGTTTACATTGTATGGACCAATGATCGGTATATCATTGCTGATATTTTTTCTTGTACCCTGTACATAGGCATTACCTGCCTCTTTGCCGTACCAGTAATCGGTGAACAAAGTTTCGCTGTAATTTGTAAAGCTTTCATGTATCCACATGTCCGCAATGTCTTTGCTGGTAATATTGTTTGCAAACCATTCGTGGCCGCTTTCATGTACAATAATAAAATCCCATTTTAATCCCCAGCCGCTGCCACTTAGGTCAGTACCCCGGTAACCATTTTTGAATCCGTTACCATAAGCCGTTGCACTTTGGTGTTCCATGCCCAGGTGTGGGGCTTCAACCAGTTTATATCCGTCCTCGTAAAAAGGGTAGGGGCCAAACCAGTGTTCAAATGCTTTTATCATACGGGGAGCATCTTTAAATTGTTCCTTTGCTTTTTCCAGGTTATAATCCAGAACCCAGTAATCCATATCAAGTTTTCCCTTTTCACCCTGGTAAACTTCTCCAAAATGAACATACTTACCGATATAAGGCACCAGGTTGTAATTATTGATGGGATTTACAACAGCCCAATCATACGTCGCTGTTCCATCCCCATTATTGATCTTGCCACGAAAACGTCCGTTGCCCACACATACCAATGAATCAGGAATAGTAATATGCATCTCTGCGCTATCCGGTTCATCGCTTTGATGATCCTTGCAGGGATACCAAACACTGGCACCCAGGCCCTGGCAGGCAACACTAACCCAGGGATTTTTGTTCTTATCTTTTTTCCAGATAAGGCCGCCATCCCATGGTGGGCGGACGGCGACACGGGGTTTGCCGTGGTAGTAAACAGTCAATTCTAGGGGGTCTGAAAGCTTGAGTGCCAGAGGCGAAATTTCAACAAAATATGCATTGCCATCTTTTCTATAGTCAATCTTCATTGGTGCAAGGAATCGAATACCTGTTTGGCCATTAAATTTATCTAAGAACAAAATACTAATACTATCTAATATCATCGGCTCCTGCAGATCAATCTGCATCACATCTCCTTTTTTCAAAACTTTAAATTGAATAACATTATACCCACTGATCGTACTATCCTTAATATTAAACTTTACATGCAGGTCATATTTCAACACATCCCACCAGTCTCTTGATGGTCCATAAGTACCACGCAAAGTATCGGCATGAGTAAAAGCTTTAAGAGGCTTTAATGGCTGGGCCTGCACGCAATGAAGAATTAAAAATGAAAAATTAAGAATTATGAATCCTTTTAGTATTTGTTTCATATCAATTTGTATATAAGTGCTAATTTAGTTTTCTTTCAAGTAACAAATGAACCGTTTAACAAATAAATCTGAGGAAAAGCTTTTAGCTGTTAGCCGTAAGCTGTTAGCAGCAACCTTCTGGCTAATAGCTAACAGCTTATTGCTAATAGCTTGTACTTCTCATCAGCATCCCGATAAAAAGATCTTCCACTACAACGAAAGCAGTGGCCTTGCTTCCCTCGACCCCGCCTTTGCAAAGAACAAACAGGTGATGTGGGCAACGCACCAGTTGTACAATACACTGATAGAGATCGACAGCAATATGCAGATGCAGCCATCACTGGCAACACACTGGGTTATTTCAGACGATAACCTCACTTTTACTTTTTACTTAAGAGATGATGTTTTTTTTACCGATGATGCCTGCTTTACCAACAGCAAGGGAAGGCGGGTGACAGCAAATGATGTTGAATACAGTTTTAACAGGATCATTGATAAAAATACTGCCAGTCCCGGTGCCTGGATATTCAATCACCGTATAGATTCTGTGAATGGATTTAAAACAATTGATGACACAACCTTTCAATTAAAACTTGCCAGGCCCTTCCAATCCATCCTCGGCATTTTAAGTATGCAGTATTGCTCCATCATTCCAAAAGAAGCCGTGGAGAAATATAAAACCGATTTTCGCAGGCACCCCGTTGGCAGCGGCCCGTTTAGTTTTGTTGCCTGGGAAGAAGGGCAGGCCCTCATTTTAAAAAAGAATGAGAACTATTTTGAAAAAGATGCCGAAGGAAAAAGATTGCCATACCTCGATGGGATAAAAGTTTCTTTTTACGACAGCAAGGCAACCGAATTCTTAGAGTTCCAGCAAAACCGGCTTGATTTTATTGATGATATCGATCCTTCTTTTAAAGATGAAATATTAACCAAGACCGGCACTCTAAAAAAAACATGGCAGGATAAAATTGAATTGCATAAACATCCTTACCTGAATATTGAATACCTGGGCATTTTGGTTGACCCCGATAATGAACTGGTTAAGAATTCACCTTTACGATTACAAAAAATAAGGCAGGCAATTAATTATGGTTTCAACCGAAAAAAAATGATGCTGTATTTGCGGAACAGTATTGGTACTGCTGCTGAAAGCGGCTTTGTGCCTGCAGGATTGCCTTCTTTTGATTCAGTTGTGGTACCCGGTTACCATTATGATGTAGCCAAAGCAAAACAATTATTAGCCGAAGCAGGTTATGCGGAAGGAAAGAATTTACCGGAAATAAAATTATTGACCATTCCCATTTATGGCGACCTGGGCACTTATATTGCCAATGAATTGTTACAGGTTGGCATAAAAATACAGGTTGAAGTGATACAGAAGAGTTTATTGATGGAACAGACATCCAAATCGCAGGCCCCATTCTTCAGGGGCAGTTGGATCGCTGATTACCCCGATGCAGAAAATTATTTAAGTGTATTTTACAGTAAGAACCCGGCACCGCCAAATTATACCCGATATAAAAATCCGGAATTTGATCTGCTTTACGAAAGGGCTTTATCAGAAAAAAATGACTCACTTCGTTACGGACTTTACCAGCAAATGGATCGTATCATTATTAATGACGCACCCGTAGTACCACTTTGGTACGATATGGCCATACACCTTGTTCATTTAAATATCAAAAACTTTTATCCCAACAGTTTAAATTTGTTGGAAATAAGAAGGGTAAAAAAATTATAAATCCCACCGGAACGGTATTTGCCGGTCTGGAGGCTAAAACCTGATCATGAAAAATTACACACAACTTAAAGTGATAGGCATTTTATCTGTCTTCATCTTTATCGGCATTGCTGCAGTTAAACAACCTGTAAACGAAAAATTCAAAAACCTGCAGGTGCTTCCTAAAGATATCAGTACAGATTCACTGGATAAGATAATGGATGGCTTTAATGCAATGCTGGGCGTAGATTGTAAATTTTGTCATGTACGGGATAAGAAGGCCGATACCCTCATGTTCGATAAAGATGATAAATCTGAAAAAGAGATCGCACGCAATATGATACGTATGACGATGGATATAAATAAGAAATATTTTCAGTTCAATGAAACGGTAACTGCAGAACAAGTACAAGCTGTAACATGTTATACCTGCCATAAAGGAAACCCTCTGCCTGAAAAAGAAAAGAAGAAACCCATAAAAGGATCTTTTGATTTTAAACAGAATTAAGAACACTTTAGCTAAGAGCTAAAAAGAGAAAAGGAGCAAAAGAGATATTCATAACTCTCTTTTACTCCTTTATACTCTTAGCCAGACTTTGGCTTAATGCTTTTTTAGCTTACTCTTAAATACTTTTTCAAATTTTTCAACCTTGGGCCTTATTACAAACTGGCAATAGCCCTGTCCTGTATTACTATTGTAATAATTTTGATGGTATTCTTCAGCAGGATAAAATACGGTGAATGGTTCCAGTGTAGTTACGATGGGGTTATCAAAAGCGCCGCTTTTATCAAGCTCGGCTTTGTATTTGGCGGTCTTGGTCATTTGCTCTTCATTATGATAAAAAACCACGCTGCGGTATTGCGTGCCCACATCAGCTCCCTGGCGGTTCAAAGTTGTAGGGTCATGTGTTTGCCAGAAAATTTCAAGCAATTCATCAAAGCTGATCTTTTTTGGATCGTACATGATATTCAAACACTCTGCATGCCCTGTGGTTTTGCTGCAAACCTCTTCATAAGTAGGATTGGGCACCGTACCGCCACTATAACCACTGGTCACTTTTTCAACCCCTTCCAGTTGTTGAAAAATGGCTTCGGTACACCAGAAACAACCGGTGCCGAATGTTGCTGTATCTGTGGTGAGCGGAGCCGAACCATCATTTTTGCTGAGCGAAGTCGAAGCATTCATCTTACTATGTTTTTTGTTGTTTGAATTGTCTTTTTGTGCACAGGAACTTAATCCCATGAAACTAACAGCCGAAATGAATAAAATTTTTAACATGGTGGTATATTTTCACTTACTAACGCAAAGGTAAATGGCATAGATTGTAAAACAATTTATCGCAACAAAAGTTTAACAATCTTGACGAGCTGCCTTCAAATCATCCCGGTTGTCGGGACGCCAACCGGGGCGACTCGCCGTGGGCGGTGTCTCCACCGCCCACTTTACAACTGAACAGGACATTTGAAACCATTCATGCCGGCAAATACCTGTATTTTGCAGCAATGAGGTTTACTTATATTATTTTAGCATCATTAATCTTAGTTTCCTGTCAACAAAAAACTACCATGGATAATCTTACTGCACATGCCTTTCGTTTAAAACCGGGGCAGGACCTGAAGACAGCCATCCAGGAACTCGTGAATGAAAAGCAAATTAAAGCAGGTTGAATCAGTACGGGTGTCGGCAGCCTGACAAATTACAAAATAAGGTTTGCCAACCAGCCTGATGGCAGCAGCGATAGTGGCCATTTTGAGATCGTAAGTCTTACGGGAACAGTTTCAACAAACGGTTCTCACCTGCACATCAGTATCAGCGACAGTACCGGCAAAACCATTGGCGGGCATTTAATGGAAGGCTGTACCATTTATACCACAGCAGAGATCGTTATCCTTAGCAGCAATGAATTTGTTTTTAAAAGAGAGAAGGATGGCACTACCCCCTGGGAGGAATTACAGGTAGAGCAGGTGAAAAACTAGAATTCTTTGTACGGAAAACTTCTGATGAACTTTATTAGTGTTTCATCTATGTTATCAAACAAAGGGTATAAAATATTTTCCTTTTGCCTGCTACTTGAAGGTTTTGTTAGCTTACTGTTATTTGTTTTGGTTTGAAATGTCCACATAGAAATTTCCGAATCTCTGTCGGTCAGCAAAACCTGCATCTTCATTTGCTGGGTTGCCAGCCTGGTGTAGAAGAATACAGATCCCGAACCAAGAGAAACTGCACCTAACGGAATTGCCAACAAAGAAGCTGCTTCACTGTTAGGTTGTGAAAAAATTACATTGGGTGTAAGTACTGCATCCACATCAAACATTTTAGCCAACTCTGTCCGGCTCATATTATACAATACTGCGTAACTGATCTTTTTCTCATTTAAAATGCTGTCTGTGATATCGATATTCTGAATACTAGCTGTAAATCTTTTTTTACGGCTGTAATTTTTCAACCAGTTATATAAATATTGCTGTAAACCCAGCGCCATAAAATGTCTTACCCCGGCCAGTTCCTCTTCAGTAAATTTCTTTTGGTTTTTGTTTCTTAGATCAAACCTCACCTCAAAAGGCAGAATGGCAATTGTTTTATGGCTGCGTATTTTGGCCTGTGCGCCTGTTGTTGAATTGATTGTTGAGCAACCTGCAAAAACTAAAGCCAGGATAACTAAAATCAATAAAGTTTTCATGAAAGCTGATTATTAACCGAAATTAGCAGTTTTAAAATAATATATAGTGAAATTTTTTCCTGAGTCCGCCCTTGTGCAGTTAGAATATGAAAAGGTAAAAACCTTACTGGCATTGCATTGCCGTACCGAATATGCAAAAGACAAAGCCGAACAGCTCCGGCTTCACACCAAAAAAGAATTTATAACAACTGAGCTGCAGCAAAGCAATGAGTTTAAACTGTTGCTGCAAAACAACCAGCATTTTCCAAACGAGTTTACCCATAATCTAAATAAGGAGCTAAAACTTATCGGTATTCCAGGTGCGGTGTTAAGTGGCGAGCAGTTTTTACTCATCAGGAGACTGGCAGACAATACCAATAATATTTTTCGCTGGTTTGATAATGAAAGAAGAACGGCATATCGTGCCATGACAAAAGTGATCAACGATTCTTATTATGAGAAAGTCATCATTGAACTGATCGATGATATCCTTGATGAAGCCGGGCAGGTAAAAGACAGTGCCAGTGAAGAATTGGGAAATATCAGGATGAATTTATACCGCATGCGGAACGAATTGCGTAAACTTTTTGACAGGATCGTAAGCAAACTAAATAAACAAGGGTACCTGGCAGATATTGAAGAAAGTTTTTTGAACGGCAGGAGGGTGCTGGCAGTTTTTGCCGAACAAAAGCGCATGATCAAAGGCATATTGCATGGAGAAAGCGACAGCCGCAAAACCACATTCATTGAACCTGAAGAAACGACCGAATTAAACAACGATATTTTTTCGCTTGAAAATGAAGAGCGAAAAGAAGTTTATAAGATACTGAGAAAGCTTACCCAAAATTTAAGTATCTATTCCGACCTGTTGAAAAACTATCTTGGTATAGCCGGTGAGTATGATTTCACAAGGGCCAAAGCAAAATTTGCAGCTGAATACAATGGCAATTACCCGGTTGTTATGGATAAAGCGCATGTACATCTTATCCAGGCTTATCATCCTTTATTATACCTGTACAACAAAGCAAATAAAAAGCCAACCATTCCAGTTGATCTTACGCTGAATGAAAAGCAACGCATATTGGTGATCAGCGGGCCAAATGCCGGCGGTAAAACGGTTACTTTAAAAACGGTTGGGCTTTTACAATTAATGATGCAGAGTGGTTTGCTTGTGCCGGTACACCCCGATAGCGAGATGGGCATTTTTAAACAGATCATGATCCATATTGGCGATACGCAGAGCCTGGAATTTGAGTTGAGTACGTATTCATCTCATTTAAAGAACATGAAGCATTTTATGGAAAATGCTAACGGCAAGACCTTGTTCTTTATTGATGAGTTGGGCAGCGGGAGTGATCCAAACCTGGGCGGGGCATTTGCAGAAGTGATCATGGAAGAACTTGCTATCAAACACAGTTTTGGCATCGTTACTACCCATTACCTCAACTTAAAAGTAATGGCCAACAAAGTAAGTGGTATCATTAATGGCGCCATGCAGTTTGATGAAAAGAACCTGCAGCCAATGTATAAATTAATTGTTGGCAAACCGGGCAGTTCTTATACTTTTTCCATTGCTGAAAGGATAGGGCTTGAAAAAAGATTGATCGAAAAAGCCAGGAAACTGGTGGACGATGATCATTTTACACTTGACAAACTATTAAACCGGACAGAGCAGGACCTGCAGGATATTGATAAGGAAAAATCTGAATTAAAAGCCTTACTGAAAGAAAATGAAGCATTAAAAAAAGAGATGCAACGTGTTTTAAATAAGGAGCAGCACAAGCAGGAGGTGGAAAAGCTGCAGTTGCAGAACAGGATCGCTGCAGATAAGATCATTTACCTGAAAGACATGGAGCGAAAACTAAAAGCGATGGTCGTTGAATGGCGCAAAACCGAGGATAAGGATAAAGTGGTGAAAATGATACATGCCTTGCTTTTTCAGCAAAAAGAAAAGATCACTACCGAAAAGCAGCAGAAAAAATTAAATGAAAAGTTTGAAGAAACAGGGGAAGAAATAAAGATCGGTCTTAAAGTAAGGATGAAACAGAACCGCCAGGTTGGTATTGTAAAAGAAATAAAAGGGAAGAAAGCTGTACTACAGGTCGGTGTAGTGCCTATCACTGTTGCATTAAAGGATTTGGTGGTGGTAAAAGATAAAGAGCTGCAATAACAATTGGTTTCAAGTCTTTAATGTCTCACTACTGGACAAACACTCTTATGGTTTTCTCTTTACTTTTTTGCTTCTCCAAAAAAGTAACAAAAAAAGAGCCCGACAAAGGATTACATCCCCTTTGTCGGATGGTTCCCTGATTTGGCTTTTGTACTACTGTAAACTGTGCATTTGTTCCCTGATCAGTACCAACTCAACGTCTCAAACATTTTTTCCAGAAATGAACCTACTGCAATTACTCTAAAAGTAGAACCTGCCTTGACCGAATACATGTCAACAAAAACCTGAACCACCTGCGCCTAAGAGTAGAATTACAAATGCAGAAGCCACAGTAGCACCAAAGATGCACATAGCTGTACGGCAGGAACGGGATGTAATCGTTCCTGCCTTGACTTTTTTGTTACTTTTTGTGTCAAGACAAAAAGTAAAATCACAAGCCAGGCAAAGCTTTCATCGTAATAGCCACATTTAATTTCTCTTTTTTTTGGAATAAAAACCCTCTACCCGTACTTTTGCCGCGGAGAGATGGCAGAGCGGTCGAATGCGGCGGTCTTGAAAACCGTTGAAGGGCAACTTTCCGGGGGTTCGAATCCCTCTCTCTCCGCTTTTACCCTCCTTAGCTTCAGCGACGGAGGGTTTTTCATTTTGCAACGTACTAACAACTATGGAGCAGATAGTTTATATTCTTTTGTGCAATGACGGAACATACTATACTGGTTGTACTAGTAACCTACAGGATTGAATTATCAGGCACGAAAAGGGTTATATTGATTCAACAAGAAATAAACTCCCGGTTAAACTTGTATTTCATTGTGCCTTCACGGATAAAACCAAAGCCTTTGAGTTTGAAAAATATTTAAAATCTGGTTCAGGAATGGCATTTAGGAACAAACATCTGATTTAATAACCGTTCTTAAACCAATATAGCCCCCCTTCGCTAAAGCTACGGAGGAAAAGGAGGGTTTTTCTTTATCTTTACCCCCAGCAATGAAACATCTTTCCTCCCTTAATAAATACTTTTGGAAATACCGCTGGCATTTTATGCTCGGGTTCATTTTTGTGGTGCTCACCAACTATTTCCGTATACTGGCACCCCAACTTACGGGCTATGTTGTGAATACTGTTGTTCAATCTATAAAATCACCAAACGTAAATGCCATTGATATACAAAAAAGTGAAAAGAATTATGATTTTGCGGTACGGGAGATCATTTCAAAGTTTGAAGAGAACCCGGGGAATAAGATCCTGTATGCAGGTATCACTTTATTCATCATTGCCATCATAAGCGGTTTTTTCATGTTCCTGATGCGGCAAACCATCATCGTCATGAGCCGGCATATAGAGTATGATCAAAAGAATGAGATATTCACCCATTACCAGAAACTGGATACCAATTTTTACAAAACGCACAGCACCGGCGACCTGATGAACCGAATTGCAGATGATGTAAGTAAAGTAAGGATGTACACCGGCCCGGCTATCATGTACTTTATTAACCTTGCTGCTGTACTTGGTTTCAGTATATTCTTCATGTTCAAGGCAAGTCCCAAACTTACACTGGTTGCCCTTGCACCCTTACCGGTTTTAGCCATTACCATTTATTTTGTAAATACCATTATCAATAAAAAAAGTGAGCGCATCCAGGCGCTGTTGAGTGATCTGACCACCAATGCCCAGGAATCCTATTCAGGCATCAGGGTCATTAAATCATTTGTTCAGGAAAGGGCCATGATGGGCTTTTTTAAAAAGAACAGCGAATCATACCGTGATAATGCTTTGAGCCTGGCAAGAACAGAAGCCATTTATTTTCCGAGCATGGCTTTACTGATCGGTTTAAGTACATTGATCACTATTATGGTTGGCAGCCTTGATGTGGTAAACCAGGTGGAAGGAGCCAGCGTAGGCAGGATAGCAGAATTTGTGATGTATATTCAAATGCTCACTTTCCCGGTAAGTGCTATCGGGTGGACAGCCAGCATGACCCAACGTGCCGTTACCTCCCAAAGAAGGATAAATGAATTCTTACATACTGAGCCAACCATTAAGAACGAATCAGGGCCCGTTAAAGCTGACCTTGAAGGAAATATTACCATCACTGACCTGGATTTTGTTTATCCGCATACCGGCATTCATGCTTTGAAAGATTTTTCACTGCAAATAAATAAAGGAGAGAAGATTGCAGTAGTAGGAAGAACAGGTTCCGGCAAATCAACATTGGCCCAGTTACTCCTGCATATGTATGAGCCCCAAAAAGGGATGATCGCTTATGATGGTATACCGGTAAATAGATTTGATATCCAGTCACTGCGGCTGCAGATTAGTTATGTTCCGCAGGATATTTTTTTATTCAGTGAAACGGTAAGAAATAACATCCGATTTGGCATTGATGAGGCTACGGATGAAGAAGTGATAGCGGCAGCAAAACAGGCAAGTATTCACAGGGAGATCGAAAAATTTCAGCTGGGATATGATACCCTGATCGGCGAAAGGGGAGTAACACTAAGCGGCGGACAAAAACAACGTATCTCCATTGCCCGGGCTTTGATAAAAGACCCCAGGGTCGTGATATTTGATGATTGCCTGAGTGCTGTTGATGCCCGTACCGAAAAAGAGATCATTGGTAATTTGTACCAGTTCTTAGACAATAAAACGGCGGTTATCATTACCCATCGTATATTTTCCCTGTTTGAATTCGATAAGATCATTGTTTTGGACCAGGGTAAAATTGTGGAGCAGGGTACACACCGGCAATTGCTTGATTTAAACGGGCATTATGCTGAAATGTACAGGCGCCAGCAGGAACAGGATAAAGAAACCTGATATGACCGGCTTTGAAAGCCGGATACCGAGCTAATACGCAAATAATCAATCATATATTTTGTAGAATGGAAAACAATTTTATCTTTGTTTACCCAAATCGGGTTAATCTTTAACAAGCTAAAAAATAAAAAACAGTGGCGTACGAAAACAACGAAAAGAAATACGAGAACAACGAAAAGAAAATGGACAGCGTTTACAGTAAACGCATCAGGGCCGGAAAACGCAGAACTTACTTTTTTGATGTAAGAGAAACCCGTGGCAATGATTTTTACTTAACTATCACAGAAAGCCGCAAGCGTTTTGACTCTGACGGGTACGACAGGCATAAGATCTTCCTGTACAAAGAAGATTTCAACAAATTCATTAAAGGCTTAGGCGAGGCCATTGATTATGTAAAGACAGAATTGATGCCCGATTTTGATTTTGATGCTTTTAACCACGATACCCCTTATGAAGGTGAAGAAGGTCAAAACACGCAATCTTCAAATGATGGCCCGGAAATGACAAGACCCGCGACAATGGAAACGATAGTTTCTGACCTGACCGAAACCCCGGTAGCTGAAGCAACAGAAACTGAAACAACAGCAACTGAAACAACTGAAACAACAGAAACTCCCGAAGAGACAAATAATGATTCCGTCGACAACGGCAGTACCGAGGTAGCAGAAAAGTGGTAAGTACCAAAGACACCAAACCTAATTGCAGGATCCTCCCCAAACGGGGAGGATTTTTTTTAACTGTTATTTCATCAACATCCATTCAAAAAGAGGTAAATTGAATAAAAAAAGAATGAAACCTATATATATTTTAACCCTGTTCCTGATGATTGCTGTTTTGCCATCTTTTGGCCAGACCTGCAATATAAAAAAGGCATATGCCTTTTATTCAGTTTCGATACCCGGGGCGCAAATGGTAGATGAAAACGGAAATCCAATACCTCCAAAAGTAGATATAACAAGGTTCATATATTTTGAATGGATAGGAGGCAGCAAACCAAAGATCGAAATGGTATCATACAATAACAGGAGTTTGTCTGCAACACTGGTTCCTGTAAAAGATAGATCAGTGATCCCCGGCAGCGAATTCAGTGAAAGCAATAATTTCAGGATAACAGCCAAAAAAGGCAATACCCTGTGGAAGATAGAACTGCAGCCAGGGGATGGTAATTCAATGCCTGACCCGGATTGTAAAAATATAATTATCAAGACGAGGCTAAAAGGGAAGATCTGTTCAATAAAACTTACAAAAGAAATGCAGCTGGTGGCTATGCCCCGGTATTAAAAACAAACGTATTACCGTGTTTTCTTGTAGGCATTTATCAACCCATTCGTAGAACTGTCATGGACAGTGATGGTCTCGTCATTTAAAAGTTCAGGCAAAATCTTAGTGGCCAAAACCTTACCCAGTTCAACGCCCCACTGATCAAAGCTGTAAATATTCCAGATCACACCCTGCACAAATATCTTGTGCTCGTACAAAGCAATTAACTGTCCCAAAGTAAATGGTGTGA
>JBDSXS010000149.1:0-2910 GCA_039926045.1 Ferruginibacter sp. | reverse complement strand
TTGAAGACCAGATACAGAACGTAATTGATAAAACTGTTGAGAAGTTTGGTGGCATTGATATCCTCATCAATAATGCATCTGCCATCAACCTTACACCTACAGAACAAACCGAACCCAAGCGTTTTGACCTCATGTACGACATCAATGTACGGGGTACATTTATGATGTGCAAGGCCTGTATCCCTTATCTAAAAAAAGGAACCAATGCCCATATACTGAATTTATCTCCACCCATCAATATGGACCTGAAGTGGTTTGAGAATCACCTGGCCTATACCATCAGCAAATACGATATGAGTATGATCGCATTGGGATTATCCGCAGAATTAAAAAAATACAATATAGCGGCCAATACGATCTGGCCACGCACAACCATTGCCACTGCTGCCGTAAATAATTTACTGGGTGGCGCCATGTTGATGAACATGAGCCGAACAGTTGATATTATTGCTGATGCCGCTTACTATATATTATCAAAACCTTCAACCTCCTGCACAGGCAATAGCTTTATAGATGAAGATGTACTTGCAGCAGAAGGAATAACCGACCTTGAAAAATATTCCGTTGTACCCGGGGCACAATTATATAACGATCTCTTTGTTTAACAGTCCTTGTTAATGAATTCTTAAAAGCTTTTTTGTTTGATGAGTGGTAACTAATATGGGTAGTGGTACGTTTAATTTCGTACTAACATCATTACGCCATGAATGATGTATTCGCAAACCAATAAAGTATAGCCATGAAATGTTTTAACCTTAAAGCATTATGCTTTTGCATACTGCTAAGCCCCGCCGTCATCGGCCAAACACCAACTGCCAGAAAGCAATTAACTGCCAAAAGAATTAATTCAATTATTAAAATTGACGGGATTTTAGATGATGCCGTGTGGAGAGAGGCCCCGGTGGCAGATAAATTCACTGAACTCAGGCCGACCCCTTTTTTGCCTGAAGCTGATGATAATGCTACACAGCTCTATTTTTTATATAACAACGAAGGCATCTATGTTGGCGGATATATACATGAAAAATATAAAGACAGTATTGCATCAGAACTAAACGGCCGCGATGGTTTTGGCAACAACGATTTTATCGGGGTGATCTTCGATACTTACCACGACAAATTAAATGGCTTTGAATATTTTGTAACGCCTCTAGGCGAACAAATGGATGCCAAGGTTTCGCCAAATACAAATGGTAATAACGAAGACTTTAGCTGGAATGCGGTTTGGGAAAGTAAATCGAAACTGCAGGCAGACGGCTGGACCTTTGAAATGTTCATTCCATATTCCGCCATCAGGTTTGGTAAAAAAAACGTGCAGGACTGGGGATTGAATATTGTGAGGCGCCGTCAAAAAAGCGGCAAACAATTATTCTGGCAGGCAATAGATCCTAATGCAAATGGTTTTTTAACACAGGAAGGAATGTTTACAGGGCTGGAGGGAATCAAGCCACCTATGCGGTTACAGTTCTCACCCTATTTTTCAACCTATATAAATCATGATGGTACTGCAGCTGCAGGGGTAAAAAAAAATACCGCAACTATTAATGGGGGCATGGATGTAAAGTATGGACTGAACCAGGCATTTACATTAGATATGACACTGATCCCGGATTTTGGACAGGTACAATCTGATAACCGTATTTTAAACCTTACACCTTTTGAACAAAAATTTAATGAGAACCGTGCTTTTTTTACCGAAGGTGTTGAGTTATTCAATAAAGGGAACCTTTTTTACAGCCGCCGGATAGGGGTTGAACCAAGATTTAAGAAATGGTTGTCTCCAAGGCCCGAGGAAACAGTGATTGAAGATCCGGGCCAGGCAAAAATTATTAACGCAACCAAGATCAGCGGGCGTACGCAAAAAGGACTTGGGGTAGGCATATTAAATGCCATAACACAAAACCAATACATACAATTCCAGGATAATAGTACCAAAGAAACCAGGAAAGAGTTGACGATGCCCCTTACCAATTATAATGTTTTGGTACTGGATCAAACCTTAAAAAATAACAGCAGCGTTTCCCTTGTTAATACCAATGTATGGCGAAGCGGGAATGATTATGATGCCAATGTAACTTCCGGCCTTTTTGATTTTAACGACAAAAAGAATAAGTGGAATATTGGTGGTAATGTAAGTTTCAGTAACCTGTTGGGTAAAAATGGAAAGAATACTACAGGCTATGCACACAGTATTTACTTTGGTAAAACCAGTGGCCGTTTTAATTTTAATGTTTGGCAGGACCTGTATAACAATAAGTATGATAAAAGCGATTTCGGATATTTTACAAATAATAATACCATGGACCAGGGTGCCTGGGCCGGTTATAACTGGACAAAACCCCATGGCTGGTATAATCAACTTCGCATAAATGCCAATTTTTATTACAGTAGGCTGGTTTCGCCCATTGATGTTTTGCGTCGTAAAGAAATGATGTACCAAAACAGCAGCATCAATTTTAATGTTAATGCACAAACAAAAAAACTATGGTGGATCGGTGCAAATATAAATGGCGGCCCAAAGCGTAACGATTTTTATGAACCCAGGTCCTATGGTCGTGTTTTCCAGGATAAAGCAAGGGTTAATGTAAATCTTTGGTGGGAAAGTAATTCAGCTAAAAAACTTTCGGGTGGCGGTAGCATATATGCAGGAACTGGCGGGGTGTTTAAGAGAAAGAATATAGACTATAATGTATATACCAAGTTCCGTTTCAGCAGTAAATTCTCCGTTGATTATTCAACGTATATAAGCAGCAGTAAAAATCAGTCGGGCTGGGCGGCCCGTATTGGCGATACTATAATTTTTTCCAGGAGAAATGTAAAGAGTGTTGAAAATGTCATCAACTTCAAATACAATTTCACCAACAGGATGGGACTTACGTTAAGGGCACGTCATTACTGGAGTAAGGTAGA
>JBDSXS010000148.1:0-5040 GCA_039926045.1 Ferruginibacter sp. | reverse complement strand
GCTGTTTCAGCATCGGTTTCATTACAACCTATTTTTAAAAATATATTTTTAGAGAAGTTGAATAAATGATCGTAAGTGAAGGTTGTACTCATGGAGTAAAAATAAGTTTTTTCCGGGTGAGTCACCGCAAGACGGTGACTCACCCGGAAAAAACAAAAAGCCGCTCAAAAATGAACGGCTTCTTTGCTCAACCTTAAAACATGGGAATAAGTGACTGATGCTTATCCCAAGATCTTTATGAATTGTTTGGCCTGGATGCTTTGAATTTTTCTCTTTGTTCAGGGGTTAAAATGGCCTGTATCTTTTGGCCCTGTTCCCTTTGCAGGTTGCGTAATTGTTTTTTTCTGTCATCTTCTGATAATGCAGCATTATTCTCAATGGTTTCTTTTGCGGCTTTGCCCGACTGCATGATCTCTTTCATCTTACCCCTTTGCTCTTTGGTAAGGTCCAGTTCCTTAAACCGCTCTTTACGGGTTTGTTTATCAACGTTATTATTGGGATCAACTGCCTGTACAGAATCTGCTCTAATTACAACAGGTTTTCTTTCGATCTGTGCCGAAGCGGTAACTGTAGTTAAAAGAATGGCCAATAAGACAATGGATGATTTCATGTTTACCAATTTTCTGAATGATAGATATTTTTTTTGGGCTGAAGTTTAATTTCTGCTTGATAAAAATAAAAAAAATCTCACAAAGTCACGAAGTACACAAAGTTTGAATATAAGCTTTGTGACCTTTGTGCCTTTGTGGGACATCCTTTGAAAAGCTCAGGACAGCAAACCGTGTTATCTTAAGAAAAGTAATTCCCTGTATTTAGGTAATAGCCAGCATGCGTCATCAACCAGCAGCTCCAGCTTATCCACATGATAGCGGATGATATCGAAGTATTTACCCTTTACATTGTCGCAATACGCAATGGCCATGGCCCGGGTATCTTTGATCTCATTGGCTTTCTTTCTTTCTTCGATCATTTTTTCAACATTATCGCTGATAAGATTAATATGCTCACTGATCGCTTCCAATACCTGTTTCTGATTGGCATAAGCTTTTTCGCCAAGCCCGGCTTCTTTTAAACCCACAATATTCTTGATCAAAATATTCTGGTATTTAATGGCTGAAGGCAGTATAAAGGTTGTTGCCATATCTCCCATCACCCTGGCCTCGATCTGCACTTTTTTAATGTAAGCTTCCAGCATGATCTCATGACGGGCTTCCAGCTCAGGATGATTATAAATTTCGTTACTGCTGAACAAATGTTTTGTTTTATCAGTTACATAAGCATCCAATGCCAACGGCGTAGTTTTTACATTCGGCAACCCACGGTTGGCTGCTTCTTTTTCCCACTCATCGCTGTAACCATCTCCTTCAAACAGGATCGATTTACTATCAACAATGTATTTCTGAATGATCTGCATGATAGCCACTTCTTTCTTCTCTCCTTTCTCTATCAAACCGTCAACATCAGTTTTGAAACCTTTCAATGTTTCTGCCATGATCGCATTTAATGCCGTCATTGAATTGGCACAATTGGCAGAAGAACCTACTGCACGGAACTCAAATTTATTTCCTGTAAATGCAAAAGGTGAAGTACGGTTCCTGTCGGTGTTATCCAACATCAGTTCCGGAATACTTTTATGAATATCTAATTTTAATATCGCTTCGTCCTGCTCATCAAACTTACCCGAAACCCTGCTCTCTACCTGGTTCAATACTTCTGTAAGATATTTACCGATAAAAATAGAGATGATCGCAGGCGGAGCTTCATTGGCTCCCAGGCGGTGATCGTTCCCTGCACTGGCAATGGAAGCTCTCAACAGGTCGGCATAATCGTGTACCGCTTTAATTGAGTTGACAAAAAAAGCAAGGAACATCAAATTGGTCTTTGGCGTTTTACCGGGAGCTAAAAGATTAACGCCTGTATCTGTTGCCAGGCTCCAGTTATTGTGTTTGCCGCTGCCGTTAATGCCGGCAAATGGTTTTTCGTGTAAAAGACATTTTAAACCATGGCGCTTGGCAACACGATCCATAATATCCATCAGCAATGTATTGTGATCAACTGCAAGGTTTGTTTCTTCAAAGATGGGAGCACACTCAAACTGCGCAGGCGCCACTTCATTATGGCGGGTACGGATGGGAATGCCCAGTTTATAACTCTCCTGTTCAAAATCACGCATGTAAGCATAGATCCTTTCAGGTATGGCGCCAAAATAATGATCATCCAGTTGCTGCCCTTTTGCAGGTGCATGCCCGTAAACGGTACGGCCGGTCAGCAACAGGTCGGGCCTTGTATTTGCCAAACCGGCATCTATTACAAAATATTCCTGTTCCCAACCTAAGGTTGCAGTAACCTTGGTTACATTCTTATCAAAATACTGGCAAACATCTGTAGCAGCTTTATCCAATGCTACCAATGCTTTTAACAAAGGTGTTTTGGTATCCAGCGATTCGCCGGTATAAGAAACGAAGATGGTAGGAATACATAAAGTTTTTCCCTGTCCTATTTCCATGATGAATGCGGGAGAAGAAGGATCCCAGGCAGTATAACCACGGGCCTCAAAAGTTGCCCTTAATCCACCACTGGGAAATGAAGATGCATCGGGCTCCTGTTGGATCAAAGCAGCGCCTTCAAATTCTTCAATGGGAGTACCATCAGATTTTAAGGTAAAAAAGGAATCATGTTTTTCAGCAGATAAACCGGTCAAAGGTTGAAACCAATGCGTAAAGTGCGTAACACCTTTACTTTCGGCCCATGCCCTTATACCATTTGCAATTTGAGAGCCCATATTGCGGTCAATCTTTTTTCCGCCTTTGCTGGAAGCGATCAGGCTTTTATAGGCTTCATCACTCAGGTATTTACGGGCAACCTGTGGTGTAAATACGTTTTCATTAAAAATGGCAGTGATCTTTTGAGAGCCTTCTACATTTACTTTTCCAAGTCCTTTACTAAGGTTATCTAATGCTTTAAATCTTAAAGATTCCATACTTTCGTTGGGTTTAAGGCACAAAAAAACATTAAATACTATTATAAACCAATAAATTTTAGAGTTATGCGACAAAAAATGGCAAAATGTGGAAAAATAATTAATATGTTTTTATTTTTTAATTCAAAGTGATAGCTTAATATTTTTCCAACTCATACAGGCTATAAGGGGGGTAATGAGAAGAGGAAAGTAAAGGCTGCGATACCTTACCAATGCGCCTATATTGGGTACAGTATAGCCGATAAATAAGAAGATCGTGAATGTAAAGAACAGGATAAAGAAGAGGAATGGTTTGTCGCCTATTGCGTATTGCTTTTTCATAAAAAAATGCAATCTCAGAAATAAGAACAAATAAAAGAACAATTCAAAGCTAAAAGGCAAAAGTGATGCAGGTTGCTGGCCGGGATAAGGCAATAACAGAATATGCCCTATTGCCTGTGGAGCATTGGAAATAAAACTTTTAAGACTAGGTTGGAGTGGAGCAAGTTCAATTTGGGTAGCACCAGGCCGAAGGCCCATATAATCTGCCTGTTTTTTTACAATGATGGCAGGCAGATCAATTTTTGCATTGACCAAACTGATACCGAAGAATAACAGCCCGCTTAAAAGATAAACTCCAATAAAAGTCAGAGCCGTATTCCATTTTGTTTTGGCAGACAGTATCCAGGCAAACAAAGCAGGCAGTAATGCCAGCACAATAAAATTGCGTACTAAAAACAGTAAGAGCAAACTTAACAGAACAAGAGATACACGTTTTACAGTAAACCTGTTCTTGGATAAGGACTGATAAACACTGTATATTAAAACAGCCTGCAATAAAAACACAAGGCCGTCTTTATGAATACCGGAAACAAAGTAAAGTGTTGATGGCAGTAAAAAACAACCGATGATCACCCATAGCTGTTTTCCGGGAAAGACCTTAATAAACAACCTGTACAATATAATATGCCCGAAAAAAATGATAAAATTGAAGAACAAACTGTTAATATAATAATCTCCGCGACTGAAAATATTAAAGATAGAAACCAGTTTGATGATGATATTTCCCCTCAGGTCATTCCAGTAAGAATTGAATGAACTGAAGATGCCCGTATAACCTCCTTCATAATCAGAAGTGAAAATATTGCTGAAGTACTTGGCGGGATCTGTTACCAACAGCCGGTATTCTATCCAGGCTTCGTCATTAAGATCCCAATAATCATTTCCGGGGCCATAAACATGTATGGCTACCCAGCCAATGGCAATACCGGCAACAATTTTAATAAGAAACAGTCCCAGCAAAACTTTGCTGTTGATACCTGCATTTTTAATAAAAGGCACACGCAACAACAGCCAGCATAAAACAACCAGGTAAACAGCAAATAACAGGTAATTCAAAGCCAATATTTTTGGTGTGGGAAGATAGTTAAAATATTTGCTTTGCCGGTCAGGATAAAAGGCCACCATCAGTTACCTTTGCGTTTTCTCAACAAGTGCTCATCTTCATTTATGGAAATAACAGTAAAAACAGCCGAACAATTAAGACTTACAGCAGCAGAATTTGAACTCATCAAAGAAAAACTTGGACGCACACCCAATTTTAATGAGCTCTGTTCTTTCAGCGCCATGTGGAGTGAGCATTGCAGTTATAAAAATTCCATCAAATGGTTAAAAACCCTGCCACGTGATGGAAAAAAAATGCTGGTAAAAGCCGGTGAAGAGAATGCGGGCCTGATGGATATTGGTGATGGCTACGGTGTTGTTTTTAAAATTGAATCTCATAACCATCCTTCCGCCATTGAACCCTTCCAGGGTGCGGCAACGGGTGTTGGCGGTATTAACCGTGATATTTTTACCATGGGTGCAAGGCCCATCGCGTCTTTAAATTCTTTACGCTTTGGAAAATTGACCGAAGCAAAAACGCAACATCTTTTGGCTGGCGTTGTACACGGTATTGGCCATTACGGTAATTGTTTTGGTGTGCCAACTGTTGGCGGTGAGGTTTATTTTGAAGAATGTTACCATACCAATCCATTGGTGAATGCCATGAGTGTTGGCATTTTAAAGAACGGTGAAACTGT
>JBDSXS010000147.1:0-3216 GCA_039926045.1 Ferruginibacter sp. | reverse complement strand
AAAACTTCCTAATTTACAATAACCTACAGCCAATGAGTAAATATCCTTACCGTCAGGACAGAGAAGAATTGAAAGCATTACTCCAGCAATTTGATAACCTCAAAGCAGGCAAAACCAACTCTTTTATCGAAGAAGACTCTTTTGAACGTATTATTGATTATTTTGATGAAAAAGAGCAATTAAACGAGGCTTTGGAAGCGGCCGAGTACGGAGTTGAGCAATATCCCTACTCAGCGATGTTGCTATTAAAAAAAGCAGATATATTAATTGCTCTAAGGCATTATAAAGAAGCATTATTTACCCTCGACCAGGCCGAGCTACTGGATAGTAAGGATACCAACCTGTACATTTTAAAGACCGATGCTTACCTGGCATTGGATATGCAGCAGAAAGCAGCGACAGTTCTTGAAGCTGCTATTCATGATTTTGATGGAGAAGAAAAACTGGACCTGTTGTTTGAACTGGCAGATGTATATGATGATTATGAAAATTTTGAAAAAGTTTTCGACTGCCTGAAAATGATCCTGGAACAGGAACCCAATAACGAAGAAGCACTATACAAAATATGCTTCTGGACCGACTTTACGGGCAGAAACGAAGAAGGTATAAGATTACACCAAAATATAATAGACCAATTTCCATTTAACGAACTGGCATGGTTTAACCTGGCTGCCGCCTACCAGGGTTTAAAACTATATGAAAAAGCTATTGATGCTTATGAATATGCGATAGCTATCGACGAAAAATTTGACTTCGCCCTGCGTAATATGGGCGATGCATATATACGCCTTCGCAGGTATAAAGAGGCTGTGGAAGTTTTGGAAAAAGTATTGGAACTGGCCAGGCCCGAAGATGTTATTTATGAAGCCATTGGACACTGTTATGATAAAATGGGTAATTATGCCCAGGCCCGGTTCAATTACCGGAAAGCGAGCCATTTAAACAATGAAGACACGCAGCTGAATTATAAAATAGCCTGCACTTATATGAATGAAGGTATTTGGGATAGTGCAATAAAGAACCTCGAGATCGCCATGCGTGTTCACCGCATGCAACCTGAATACAACCTGGCCATGGGCCAATGTTATATGGAGATGAATAAATTGGATGATGCTATTACTTATTTTGGAAATGTAGTACGGGTAAGACCTAAAAATATCAATGGCTGGCTGGAATTATTAAAATGCATGTATAAAGCCGAAATGCTGGAAGATGCATTGGAATATGCGGGCTTTGCTTTTGAGCAGACCGATGGTAAGCCCATTTTTCTTTTTTATAAAAGTGCTGTTTTATATGCCATGGGCCGATCGAAAGAAGCGCTATTGAATTTAGAAGCCGGGATGAACCGGAATCCAAAACTGGTTAAAAAATTCATTGAGATCAATCCTTCTATACTACAGGTACAGCAGGTAGTAGATATCATTGCCCGCTACAAAAAAAGGAAGTCCCTTTAATGCTGTTTTCCTAGATCATGATTTTGGATAATAAATTTTTTTGAACTGCATCGGTTATCTTTGTAGCCCTTAAACTAATCAGGATGAACTTTAATCTTTCTCAAATACCGGAACGCAACAACAAACCACGTGAACATGGTATTACCATGGTTATGGATAAAGGACTGAGTGTAGAAGAAGCCAGGAACTTTATGAATGCCACTCACCCGCATGTTGATGTGGTTAAACTTGGGTTTGGAACTTCTTATGTAACGCCCAATTTAAAAGAAAAACTGGAGGTTTACCGCTCGTTTGATATGCCGATATATTTAGGCGGTACCCTATTTGAAGCTTTTTTGATCAGGAACCAGTTTGAAGATTATATCAATGTTTGTAAGGAATTTGGGGTTAGTTATATGGAGGTGAGTGATGGTTCCATTGAAATACCACATGCTGAAAAATGCGGTTACATTGAAAAATTGGCTAAAATTGGAGTAGTGTTAAGTGAAGTGGGCAGTAAAGATGCAGCGCATATTATGCCGCCATATAAATGGATCGAGTTAATGCGGGCCGAACTGGAAGCCGGGTCTACGTATGTGATTGCAGAAGCCAGGGAAGCAGGTAATGTAGGTATATACAGGGGTACTGGCGAAGTTAGGGAAGGTTTGGTACAGGAAATTCTTACCCAAATTCCCGAAGAAAAGATCATTTGGGAAGCCCCGCAAAAAGCACAGCAACTTTACTTCCTGGAATTGATCGGCTGCAATGTAAACCTGGGTAATATTGCGCCAAACGAAGTAATTCCTCTGGAAGCGATGCGTATCGGGTTACGTGGCGATACCTTCCATTTATACCTGAATAAAGAAACGGTTTAATGAAACAATATGGCATCATTGGATTTCCATTAACGCACTCTTTTTCCAAACAATACTTTACAGAAAAGTTTCAAAAGGAAGGGATCAGGGATTGTAATTATGAAACCTATCCCATTAAATCTATTTACGAAATTGAAGACATCATAAAACAAAATCCAGATCTCCGGGGTTTAAACATTACCATTCCTTATAAGCAATTAGTAATCCGCCACCTGGATAGCTTCAGTGAAATTCCAATGGGACTAAACGCATGTAATTGTATCAAAATAAAAGAGGGGAAACTGCTTGGATACAATACCGATGTTTTGGGATTTGAACATTCGTTTTTACCTCACCTTAAAGATCACCATAAAGCCGCATTGATATTGGGAAATGGCGGGGCTACAGAAGCTGTGAAATTTATTTTGAAGAAATTAGGGATCAATTACAAAATAGTAAGCAGGAAAATTCATGATGGTTCTGAATTAACCTACCAGGATCTGGGGAAACCAATTTTTGACGAAAATAAGATCATCATTAACACTACGCCACTTGGTACCTTTCCAAATATAAATGAGTGCCCTGATATCCCATACCAATTTTTAACGCCTGATCATTTCCTATTTGATGTGGTTTATAATCCGGAAAAGAGTTTATTCCTGCAAAAAGGCGAAGCAGCTGGTGCCAGCATTAAAAACGGGCATGAAATGCTTATCATACAGGCAGAAGAAAGTTGGCGGATATGGAATGAAGACGATCTTTTACCCGGCTAAGATCATTTTTAACTTATCAGGAATTGGTACAACCTTTTTTGCATCATAATCATAACAGATCATCCCGGTTTTGGCAATGGCCAATAAAATGATCTCTGTATCCCTTTTTGCAAAAAGCTGGTAATACAGGTCAAACCCAATTCTGGATACATCACC
>JBDSXS010000146.1:0-4855 GCA_039926045.1 Ferruginibacter sp. | reverse complement strand
GGTAAATGTAATATGTTGATGGCAAATGATGTTCCGGAAATTATGGGAAAAACAAACGAAAATGAGAACAGAAGTAAGATTGCAATAAGTGCGGAAAGTAAAGAAGAAGCAGACAGGTTATTTAATGGGCTCTCAGCAGGAGGACAAATAGAAGGCCTTATTGGAGATAGTCCCTGGGATACATATTTTGGTTGTTTTAGAGATAAATACGGTATTGAATGGATGGTGGAATTTGACCCCAAAGAACAGGCATAAAAATAAAAACAACGAACAGCTAAGATCGGCCTGCAGTAATGGGGTATTCAAAATGGTAGAAGTTTTCAAAACAAATGTGCAAAGAAAAGGAGAAGCAAAAATGCTTCTCCTGAAACTTGTTCACCTGCTTCCTGAACACAAAATAAATTTTGACTTAGACGACTGCGATAAAATTTTAAGAGTGCAGGGAAAAAATGTTTTACCCGAAAAAATCATTCAACTGCTTAACAAAGAAAATTATCAATGTAAAGTTTTGGAATAAAAAAAAATTTAAAGAAGGGCTTATTAAAATAAAATATAGAACCATGAGAAAAATAATCGTGTTATCAATGATCACATTAGATGGAGTAATGCAGGCACCAGGTGGCTCTAAGGAAGACAAATCAGAAGGTTTCAAATACGGAGGTTGGACCGAACCGTATGGTGACGAAGTTTATGGTAAGGTTGTACAAAAAGAACTGCAACCGGCAGCGTATCTTTTGGGCAGAAAAACATTTGAGATCTGGGAAAAATACTGGCCTGAGCATGCAGACTTTTGGCCAGGCATCAATGACGGCATGAAATACGTGATGTCTAAGACGAGGAAAAAGTCAGATTGGAAAAACAGCATTTTCCTCAAAACTTTGGCTGATATTAAAAAACTTAAAAAAACAAAAGGCGCCGACATTCAGGTGTGGGGAAGCAGTAAGCTTATTCAGCTGCTACTTAAACATGACCTGGTCGATGAACTCCGGCTTAAGATTCACCCATTGCCCCTTGGTAAAGGGAAAAAATTGTTTGACAATGGTGCAATCCCGGCAGCATTTACATTAACAGAGAGTACTATTACATCGACCGGGGTTATTATTGCTTATTATAAGCGGGCTGGAGAAGTCAAGACAGGTACTATTGAAGTTTAGCTAATTGTTTCTCCAGGGATCCCGATAGTTATCGGGACGAACATTGAAATAACTTTAGATTTTGGATATTTGTACCATGACAGGTAACAAAACCTTTTTTGGAAAATATAAGGCCACAATAATTTACAGTATCAGCCTGGCTTTTTTGCTGCTCCTTCTCAAATGGCTTGAACTCCGCTTTATCATTTTTGATCACGCTTTCGAAATTTATATTGGCCTTATTGCCGTGATTTTTACAACACTGGGAATATGGCTGGCACTAAAACTTTCAAAACCAAAAATTGAAACGCTAGTGGTGGAAAAAGAAGTGTATGTAACCCGGAATGAAAATTTTATCCTCAATACCTCCCTTATCTCTCAACTGGAACTCAGCAAACGGGAATTGGAAATTCTTAACTTAATGGCACAAGGGCACAGCAATGAGGAAATTGCTGCAAAACTTTTCGTTTCATTAAGCACCGTAAAAACACACAATCAAAATCTTTTTGTGAAATTGGATGTGAAAAGGCGGACACAGGCAGTTGAAAAAGCAAAAAGGTTAGATCTCATCCCTTAAATACTCATACTTTGGTATACAAATAAGCGAAAAGAAGAAAAATAGCCGAAAGTATGAGGGTGAAAAGAAAAATCTGCTTGATTTTTACATCATCAACCAAAACTTAGTCAAATGAAAAAAGTAATACTTGTTTACGGTATCATTGCCGGGCTGATCGTTACCGGCATGATGGCCCTTTCCACCGGTTATTTTTGTGCAAAAGGAGATTTTGAGGGCGGTATGATCTATGGTTATTCGGCCATGATCATTGCTTTCTCGATGATCTTTGTGGGCGTTAAGTCTTTCCGTGATAAGCACAATGGCGGCAAGATCAATTTCGGGAAAGCATTTAAGGTCGGCTTTTTTATCTCTTTGATCGCTTCCACGATCTATGTAATAGGCTGGCTGATCAATTACTATTTCTTTATGCCTGATTTTATGGATAAATATGCTGCGGCTATGCTTACCAAAGCAAAATCCAGCGGAATCAGTGCAGATGAGCTTACAAAGAAAACAGCTGGTATGGTGCAGATGAAAGAATGGTATAAGAACCCTTTGTTCGTTATATTGATGACCTATGTAGAGATTCTCCCGGTAGCATTGGTTGCTACACTTATCAGCGCACTGGTATTGAAAAGAACCACACCCAAACAAATACAAACCGCTTAACTGAAATCTTATGCATATCTTACTCACCAGTGTGATGGTGGGCGACCAGGCAAAAGTATTTTCGCTTTTATTAGGTTTCGGTTTTAAGACAATAACATCTAAAAAAATAAAAAATGAAAAAAGTAACAGGGATCGGGGGTATTTTCTTCAAATGTAAAGACCCAAATGCAGTGAAAGAGTGGTATAACAAACATCTTGGTTTGGAAGCAGGCCCTTATGGCGCAAGTTTTGAATGGCGGCAACTTGATGCACCTGAGAAAAAAGGCCTTACACAATGGAATGTGAATACCGAAGCGGCAAAACTTTACGAACCTTCAACAAAGGGGTTTATGATAAACTACAGGGTTGAGAATTTAGAAGCGCTGGTTGATCAACTTAAAAATGAAGGGGTAACCATTGTTGATAGCATTGAGGATTCTGATTATGGCAAATTTGTTCATATTATAGATATTGAAGGAAATAAAATTCAATTGTGGGAGCCCAAAGATTAAAACAACACTACCTCATTTGTAGCTTGGCCTACAACACATCAATGTACTATGTTGGTTAAAAAGCCGCTCAATACCCCTTCAGCCAGCTCCATTTGATCCTGTCCTTTTCTGCTGCTGTTGGTTTTTGCCCCTGCCATAAAGCATTTTCCCAGTCGCCATACGCAGCATTGGGCAGCACTATATATTTACTGCCGAATAAAGATTGTACTTTATCAACGGCTGCATTTCTTTCCGTTGACGGTTTTTCATAAAACAAGTCATCAAAATCATTCAGGTTATCACCCAGCAATAACACCACATTATATTTTTTTTCCAGTTGCTGTCTCCGGGGCTCCTTATCACCGGTAAGCCCTTTCATCAACATATGCATGGTATCTACCTGGGGAAAACCCAGTTGCTGCAGATTTTTCATGGTAGCCCCTTTCTGTGATTCTTTGCGGTTTGTGAGGTAAAAGCATTGTACGCCGTGTTGTGCTGCATAATTGAAAAATTCCACGGCTCCGGGTAATGCTTTTGCTGCAGCCAGGTTTACCCATACCCGCCAGGCTGTGTCTTCATACACACGGCCAAGTAAAATATCATGCGCCGAGCTTGGGCTATTGTCGAGCACGGTTTCGTCCACATCGGTTATAACTGCCAGCGGCATGGAATCCTTATTGGTCAACAGAATTTCCTGCAGCCTGAGCCTGGCTATATGAAATGCCTGGTAACACAAGGCTTTGTATTCGCCACTTTGCTGCTGCCACAGTGTACTATTCACATTATACTGTGATGGTTTGTGATCATTTGTTTGTGCCGGTAAAGAAATGCTGAGCAGGATAGCTGCTGCCATAATCAGTTGACGGATCATATTACTTGATTGAAATTTTAAAATTGTTTATGGCCTGGCCTCTTTTGGCAAAGGTAAGCTGTCTGCATGGTCATGGGATTGACACAGCGTTTTAACTTATAAAGCAATCCCCTTATGTCAGCAATTACACAATGCGTGGTTGAATTTCCCTACAAATTGGGCAGGATCATAAATATAACCATTGAAATAAGGCTGGCCCGGTAATTGATTTTACAAAGAATAACATCAACAAATCAATTTTAATTCCGTTTCTATGTATAAGCCTAAAGTACTCATCATCGACGACTGCAGCGATTATCTCGATATCATGGAGATCTCCCTGGAAAGATCTGGTTTTCAGGCCATCACTAAAAATACTTCCAAAGAGATCAGCAACCTGATCCAAAAACATAAAATAGATATATTATTATTAGATTGTTTAATGCCCGATGGCTGTGGTAAATCATTCTGTAAAGAATTAAAGGCCAACCCTCAAACCAATTATTTTCCTATCATTATGATCTCCGGCAGCCCGGATATCATGCATGAATTTCCCGAATTCCATGCCGATGATGCGATCGAAAAACCTGTAAACTTTAAGATATTGGTAGATAAGATCAACCTGCAGTTGGGAAGGACAGTTGCCATATAAAATTTTTATTTGAGTCAGAGGCAGTTTAACGGCTTATCCGCTTAGAACGGTAGAGCAGATATTTTCGCATGCCAAATACAAAGCAGGTATAAAGAAAGATGTAGGTATGCATAGCTTACGATAGTTTTGCTACTCCCCTACTGGATAAAGGAACAGATATACGTTATATAAAAGATCTACTTGGGCATTTTGATATAAAAACTACTGAACGCTATTTACATGTAAGCAAACAAATGTTGGTGAATATTATTAGCCCTTGAGATGATTTATTGAAGAGAGAAAGTATTGATTGGTAGATTGGATTGTCCTAACGACAATTGAAAATGTATAATACTAAATGATTGATTTTCAATACCAATTTTTTTATGCAGATAGCGTATTATAGCATAAATTTACGTGTTGTACGCTATGTTATGAGACACTTCACAATTCTAATTTGCATTTTGAAATTGTTGGCATCATGTAATAATGACGCTCCAAATATTTCTCTGCAATCAGTTAAATCAGACACTACAAAATCTGAAT
>JBDSXS010000145.1:0-4811 GCA_039926045.1 Ferruginibacter sp. | reverse complement strand
GCATGCATCGATAAGATCAGCAATGCCGGTTTTACAAATTTTTCTGTTGACCTGATCTATGGTTCGCCCCTATTGAGTGACGATGAATGGAAAAAAAATGTACAGATCATCATTGAAAAAAATGTTCCGCATATTTCCTGCTATGCTTTAACTGTTGAACCGAAGACTGCCCTGGATAAAATGATAGCGTTTAATAAAAAAGAACCCGTTGATCCGGAAAAACAGGCTCGTCAATTTTTATTATTAATGGACTGGCTGGAACATGCTGGATATGAACATTACGAGATAAGCAATTTTGCCAAACCCGGGTTCAGGAGCAAACACAACAGCAGTTATTGGTCGGGAGAACCTTATTATGCTTTTGGGCCGGCCGCTCATGCATTTGACGGAAAGAAAAGAAAATGGAATATTGCCAACAACGCTTTATACATTCAATCACTGCAGCAAGACAGGATTCCATTTGAAGAAGAGATACTAACCGAAACACAGCAGTTGAATGAATACATCATGACATCACTCAGGACTATGGAAGGATTGGACCTGGAATATGTAATCAAGGTGTTTGGAGAAGGAAAGGCGAATGTAATTAAAGTAGCAGCTAATAAGTATATAAGCACCGGCAGATTGAAAGATATAGATCATAAACTTATCTTAAACAAAGAAGGCAAATTATTTGCTGATGGTATTGCAGCCGATCTATTTTTTTGAGTGAATGTAATTTCTCCTCAAATACTTTACAAGTTCTGCTACGGTTAAGTAAAGTAACATCAGGATGAGGGTTGTACTACCGATATTTGAAAAAGAAAAAGGCATGGCTTTATTTTCTACCTAAAGTTAGGTTCATTTTATACCAATGACTGCTCAATTCTGTTAAAACCTTCGGCAGCCGGCAGGTTTTCCCATAAAATTTGATAAACGGTATCTGCAATGGGCATATCGGCCATGATCTTGCGATTAATATGGTGGATACATTTACCAGCATTATACCCTTCGGCAACCATGCTCATCTCGAGCTGCGCTGCTTTTACAGAATATCCTTTACCAATCATATTCCCAAATGCCCTGTTACGGCTGTGGAGAGAGTAGCAGGTAACCAACAGGTCGCCTAAATAAACAGAGGCGGCATAATTGTTTGCACGGTGTTCTTCAGCCGGCTTGCGTATGTCTGTATGACCCACTTCAATATTCTTTATACCAGCCTTCTTTAAAAACCCGGCCATTTCATCGGCACAATTGGCAATGAACACACTTAAAAAATTATCGCCGTAATCCAGCCCGTGGGCGATCCCTGAACCAACTGCATAAATATTCTTCAACACAGCTGCATATTGTACACCGTAGATGTCGTCATTTTCAACTGTGTTCAAATAATCCGTTTTAAAACAGGTTGCAATTTCATGCGTTGTTTTTTTATCAATACCGGAAAAAGTGAGGTAAGATAACTTTTCAGCCGCCACTTCCTCTGCGTGGCAGGGACCAAGTACTGCAAAATAATTGCCCAGTTCAACATTAAATTCATTTTTCAGGTATTCATTGAGCAGCAAATTACTTTCGGGTAAAATTCCTTTTATGGCCGAGATGATTTTTTTTCCGGCAAAGATATCTTTGTCTAATCCCCTTAGCGCATCATTTGTATAAGCTGAAGGAATGGCAACTACAATGCAATCGCTATTTGTGATCACTGCTGCAGGGTCGGTAGTGAGTTTTAGTTTTGATGTATCAAAATGAGCTGCAGATAAATATTGAGGATTATGATGCCGTTCCAGCATATATTGGATATGAGCCTCACTCCTGTTCCACCAATAGATCGTATTTCCATTATCGGTTAAAATTTTTGCAATGGCTGTTCCCCAGCTTCCACTTCCTAAAATTCCAAAAGTCATATATACTGTTTGTAGTTAATGGTTATTTGTTAATAGTTGGTGAGTGTTCAAAAATTCAGGCTCTTAACTAATAACCTATAACACTTAACCAATAACCTTTAAAGCCCTAGTTTATCTACAGCTAACTGCGCAGCGATCTGGCTGGCATCTTTTTTATTAAATCCTTTGGCTTCGGCAATTAATTCTCCGTCAACCGTGGCACCTATGGTAAAAAGCCTACGGCCGTTCTCAAATTTTTCACTCAGGGTTTCAAATTCAAGTGCCTTGCCGTTCTTATTGGCCCATCCATATAACCTGTTCTTGATATTGATCTCCACATCTTCCAGGTCATCCATGAACATATGCGGCATAATGATGTATTTCTCCACCCATTTATGGGTACCGGCATAACCCTTGTCGAGGTAAACCGCTCCTATCAATGCTTCCAGGGTATTTCCAAAGATCTGTGATATCTTTAAAGCATTATCATATTTATTATAAAAAGTGATCTTTTTAAGGCCCATTTTCAAAGCAATATCATTCAGCTTCTGGCGGTTCACCATCTTGCTCCTCATCTCTGTTAAAAAACCTTCGCCTTTGTATGGGTATTTTCTAAAAAGATAATGTGCAACAATTGAACTTAAAACAGCATCACCTAAAAACTCCAGGCGCTCATTATTTTCATCGGCCCCCTCCCTAACGCTGCGGTGACTGAGGGCGGTCTTATACAATGTGATCTCCCCCGGCGTAAACCCAAGGACATTACTGAGTTGTTTTTTAAACTCACGGTTATGGGTCTGGCTCTTAAAAAAATCTTTAATGAATTGCAAATGATTAAATGGTTTCCGTGAAATTAATCTTATTTAGCTCAAATAAAATTACGCAATTTTTACGTTGCAACTGATGTTTACAAAAAAAGGAATATTAAAAAATTGCAGTGCAGAAAGATCAGGCAATATATTTTTTTACTATTACAGAAGCATTATGACCGCCAAAGCCAAAAGTATTGCTGAGGGCTGCATTCACGGTACGGTGTTGTGCTTTGTTAAACGTAAAATTAAGTTTTGGATCCAGTTCCGGATCATCGGTAAAATGATTGATCGTGGGAGGAATGATATCTTTAACCACAGCCATGATACAGGCCAGGGCTTCTAATACTCCGGCAGCACCCAGGCAATGGCCCGTCATGCTTTTTGTTGAGCTGATGTTTAGATCATAAGCATGTTCACCAAATACATTCAGTATGGCTTTTGTTTCGGCCAGGTCGCCAAGTGGTGTTGATGTGCCGTGTACATTGATGTAGTCAATATCCTCAGCTTTCATACCCGCATCTCTTAAGGCGGCATTCATTACATTTTGTGCACCCAACCCTTCGGGGTGAGGAGCAGTGATGTGATGTGCATCGGCAGTAGCGCCGCCGCCGGCAATTTCGCAATAGATCTTTGCGCCACGTGCAAGGGCATGATCCAGATCTTCGAGAATTAAAACACCGGCGCCTTCTCCCATTACAAAACCGTCGCGGTCTTTATCAAAGGGGCGGCTGGCTGTAGAAGGGTCATCATTTCTTTCACTCAGGGCTTTCATGGCATTAAAACCACCAACCCCGGGTGAACTGATAACGGCTTCACTGCCCCCGGTAACTATAATGTCTGCCTTGCCCAACCTGATGTTGTCGAAAGCATCAATAACAGCATTGGTGCTGCTGGCACAGGCACTTACCACAGCATAATTGGGCCCACGAAACCCATGACGCATGGATATCTGCCCTGCGGCAATATCCAGTATCATTTTTGGAATAAAGAAGGGATTGTAACGGGGAGTTCCGTCACCTAAAGCAAAGTTGCATACTTCTTCATAAAAAGTAGTGATGCCCCCAATGCCGCTGGCGAAAATTACACCTACCCGGTCAACATCTACATTTTCCTTGCTGATGCCGGCATCTTTGATGGCTTCATCACTTGCTACTAAAGCAAACTGGGTAAAGCGGTCAATTTTCCGGGCTTCCTTACGTTCAAGGTAGTTGGTGGGCTCAAAATCTTTAACCTCACAGGCAAACCTGGTTTTAAACTTGCTGCAATCGAATTGTTTGATAAAATCACAACCACTAACACCCTCTGACAACCCCTGCCAATAACTTTCAACGGTTTTGCCCAATGGAGTTAGTGCTCCCAATCCGGTAACTACAACTCGTTTTAATACCATAAAATTTGCCTGTGATAATTAAATTAATTACTTAGCATGCTCTTCTAAGTAAGCATTGGCCTGACCTACGGTTGTGATGGTCTCGGCCTGCTCATCCGGAATAGAAATATTAAATTCTTTTTCAAATTCCATAATAAGTTCAACGGTGTCCAAGCTATCGGCACCTAAATCATTAGTAAAAGAAGCTTCGGGGGTAACTTCGGCCTCATCTACTCCTAATTTGTCAACAATTATTTTCTTTACTCTTGTTGCAATGTCTGACATGATAATAAAATTTAGTTTGTATTGGTTGCAAAAATATACAATTTGAGTTAATTACAAAGAAATAGATATTGTTTGGCACTTTAATTTGAAGTATGACGATCACCCATATTTCAATAACAGTTTTTCTATATGGGTATCTTAGGCAAAAAAATTGTATATTGTTAACCCGTCCCTTCCAAAAACTTTAACCTTAATCAAAAAATATTTCCTGTTATGGCCTTAAAACAAATAGACCACGGCACAAAAGAGTATCAGCAGATGGTAAAGCTCAGGAATGAGATCCTCCGTCAGCCACTTGGACTTTCGTTCACTCCAGATGAGTTGGCGAAAGAAAAAGAGGATATATTGATCGGCGCTTTTGACGATGAAATAATGCTGGCTTGCTGCATGCTCACCAAAGCCGAAAACAATTGTTTGCGGTTAAGGCAAATGGCAGTACAAAATAACCTGCAGGGTAAAGGTATTGGTGCCAGTATGATGAAT
>JBDSXS010000144.1:0-10054 GCA_039926045.1 Ferruginibacter sp. | reverse complement strand
CAGCATTTGTTTATCTGCTTCTTTCAATTCATCAATATAATAACGCCCGATCTGGCAAATGGTTACTTCATCGGTTATGTCAACAAAGTTTTTAAAATTGCTGCCGTCAGATGCTTTTATGATGAGTATGAACTGGTCAGTTCCACGTATTTTTTTAACTGCTGCTTTTTTCTGCATTAATACTGTTCTTATTCCTTCCGGTGCATAACCTGTTTCTTTTACAACCGGGTTATTTTCAGCGGCACCTTCATAATATTTTATCCTGTTGTCTTTATCAAGCAAAACGGTGAGCACACATGATTCACAAACCTTATCGTCGGGTGGTGCTTTATCATAAGGCATTTCAAGTTTCATTACCATGGGTTTTGTCAAAGCAGTTGTAAATACAAAAAAGGTAAGTAGTAAAAATCCAAGGTCGACCATGGGTGTAAGATCAACACGGGTGGATTTTTTATTGAATCTTATATTTTTCCCCGCGGATCTTTTTGTTTCTATTTCTGCCATAACAGTAAGTTTATACTGAGATAGGTAATTGATCTTTTTCCATATTTAGTTTAAAAAAAATCCCCCGATAAATCGGGGGATCAGTCAATATTTTTTTGAAAAAATTAATCACCTACTGACCAGGTAATTGGCTGGCGGCGATATGCATTTACATTTCGCCCGTTCTGAATGGCTGGCGTCCAGTTCTTCGTCTTTTTAATTACCCTGATGGCTTCTGCGCACATACCAAACCCCGGATCAGTTTCGCAGGTAACATCGCTTAAGCTGCCGTCTTTACTTACAACAAACTTAACGATCACTTTATATACACCCGGCTCTGCACCGTTATCTGTTGGTGTATCCTTGTTCAATGTTCTTTCGAGGTAATTTTTCCAGGCAGCTTCTCCACCGGGGAAACCGGCTTCCACTTCTACCTTGGTAAATATCTTATTTTCATCATCAGCAACCTTAACTTCTACTACCTGTGTTCCTTTTTCCTCAATAGGAGCCTGTACGATCTGCACTGTATTTTCGCTCTCTACTGTTTTATTGCTGATAGCCGCATCGTCCTTGATCTCTTCAATTTTTTCCTCGGGCTTCACCTCTTCATCCTTTACAATTACCGGGGGTGTAAATTTTACCTGGTTAATTTCGGGTGGTGGTGGTGGCTCTGGTGGTGGTGGCGGCGGCGGTGGCGGTGGTGGTGGTGGCTCGTCTGCCTTGATCTCAGCCATTTGAGTTTCCACCGTTTTAAATGTCTTGCTGCTGTCATCATTGATAAAATTAGCAAGAACAGTACCTCCGATGATCAGCAATAAGGCAGTACCTGTGATGATCAGTGCCTTAGTGAGGGTCTTTTTGTACGACTTCCTTAATTGATAAGCTCCATATTCCTTGTTCTTGCCTTCAAAAATGATGTCAAGTATATCGGCGTTTAAAATTTTATTTGCTTCCATGGTGATCTTCTTTTGTTAATTAGATTCAAAATTGTGCCAATTCCATAAACCTACTTAATACCATTTGCATCTTCGGTTGATTTGATCAGCATTTTTTCTACCGGTACCATGGCCACTTCGGCATAATGCCCGGGCGGTACAGCAGAAATTGTCATTTCATCCAGAATATCAATTGCATTTTTAAAAGTAGATTTCTCATCTGACTTAATGATATACATCAGGTCGTCAATGGGTGTAGATTTTTTCTTTTCCGCTATCAATGCCCGGATACCTTTAAAAGTGGTGCTTTTAAAATCCTGGCTGATGGTCTCAGGCATTAGCTGCCCATAATAATAATATACCTGGTTGCCTTTTCCCAATAAAATGGTCATGGCTCCCGAGTTTTTAACTTTCAACTGCTGATTGGGATCATCCTTGGGTTCGTTCATGGGCATGGCTGTTGATTGCGACATGGTTGTGGTGAACACAAAGAATGTAAGCAACAGGAAACCGAGGTCAACCATGGGAGTAAGATCAACACGGGTAGAAAGTTTTTTTGGTTTTTTGACGCCGGGGCCTTTTTTATGTCCGCCACCCGACGAGGTATCCATTTCTGCCATAATAATTATTTTTTAGTTTAATACTTTATTCTTTTTTGCCCGCGGTCTTATACAATTCAGATCCTTCCGGAACCGCCTCACCTTCTGTTACGATCCTGAACTTAAAGATCTCATTGGCTTTAAAAGCGTCCTTTACATTTTTAAATATCGGGTACAGGGCTTCGCCATCACCTTTAACCAGGATCATACCCTGTAACTTATTCTGGTCTTCACCTTTATAAGCATTTGTTACACTACGCATCCAATAGGTGAGCTCATTATTAGAACTGTCGGTCGGTATCCCATCCATTAAATTGGCGGGGATCTCTTCCTGCATATCCAATGCTGATTTTAGTTTATTGACCGGCAAACCGATATACTCTGATTTTTTAAGTTTGGCAAGTTCAGCAGGTGTTAGCTGAAGGCCTCTTGTTGTATTGAAATCGTCGATGATCGCATTCTTTTTTGTTTCATCGCCCAACATTAAAAACACTTTTCCATCTTTGGTAAGCGTAATTAATATTGATTTTTCGGGAGCCGCTATACTCGACACAGAAGTTGGCGTTTTAACTGTAAGCACTTCCGGCGGCTTTTGTTTTGTAGCCAGGATAAAGAACGACAACAACAAGAAAGCCACATCACACATCGCCGTCATGTCGATGTTTGTGCTTTTCCTTGGTATTTTAACTTTTGGCATTTCTTAAATTTTAAATGATACTTTAATGATACAAATCCTGTGCTTTTCCATACAATTATTTGTACAGAGAAGAGAAAGTTTGTGTTAAAGTAAAACCTGATTCATCAATACCATACGTAATACCATCAATCTTAGTGGTAAAAATATTATAGAAAATGATCGCAAACGCTGAGGTTCCGATTCCCAATGCTGTATTGTACAGGGCTTCGGAGATACCCACTGATAATTGGTTTGCAGCTCCTGCTCCACCACTGTCAGCTCCCAGGTTACCAAACGCACGGATCATACCCAGTACAGTTCCCAACAGACCCAACAGGGTTGCAATGGATGCAATGGTTGACAGGAAAACCAGGTTCTTCTCCAGCATAGGTAATTCAAGAGACGTGGCTTCTTCCACTTCTTTTTGAATTGACATCACTTTCTGGTCAGTGGTTAATTCGTTGTTGTTGATCATTTCTTTATAGCGGTGTAAACCGGCTTTCATAACATTACCTACAGATCCTTTTTGTTTATCGCACTCAGCCAGTGCAGCATCTACATTTTTATTAGCTAACTGGTATTGCACTTTGCGGATAAAATCGGCATTGTTTCCCGTACCGTTTGCTTTTGAAATGGTGATAAACCTTTCAATAACAAAAGTAAGCATGGTTAAAAACGTACCGATCAGGATAGGTACGATGATACCGCCCAGGTACATTTTACTTAATGCAGATTTTGGACCTTCACGATCAGGCCAGAACCAACCTTCACCTGATTTAGCAAAATTTGAGGGATTACCCAAAACCATTCTCCAGATAAAATAACCTGCAAGCAGGCATAATACCGGGGCAAGTAAAGAAATAATGTTGCTTGATTTTTTTGCCTGAACTGAAGTTGTTGGTTTTACAGTTGCTGTAGTGTCTGCCATAAAATTCTAGTTTTTAGTTTGTAAAAAGTTTAGTTTGTGTTAATGATCGAATAAAGCATTTTTATGAATTGCTTAAACATTTTTAATACCTAATGCCCATTAAAGCAGGATACACAAGGTAAATAATTAATTGAAAGTACCAACTTACGAAATTTTTATTTTATAATTATTTTTTTACGATGCTAAATTGTATTTTTTACATAATTTCTATCTCCAAATCTTAAAAATATTAGAAATATTCCAATTAAATGCGGCCCTTACAGAAAACTACTCATACCTTAAAGCCACGATAGGATCTAATTTGGAAGCTTTAAAAGCCGGGTATAATCCCGCTGCCAATCCTACAAATGAGCAGACAAAAATACCCGCAATAACCCAGGCCCAGGGTACAACAAAACCGGTCTTTAATAAGATGGCTACCACATTCCCCAGCAGGATGCCCGAAACGATCCCTACAACCGCACCCAATAAACTGATCAAAACAGATTCGTATAAGAACTGTGCCCTGATATCTTTTTTGGTGCCTCCCAATGCCTTGATCAACCCGATCTCTTTGGTGCGTTCATTTACAGCCACCAGCATAATGTTCATTAATCCAATGGCGGCCCCGATCAAAGTAATGAATGCAATACCGATGGTTCCCTTTTCCAAAAAGCCAAGGTTGGTCAGCAATGTTGCGGCAATACTGTCGCTTTTATCTATATAAAAATTAGCCTCATCTTTTACATTTAATTTCCTGATGGGCCTGAAAGTGCCTTTTGCTTCTCCAATGGCAACGTCCATCAATTTTATATCAGGAACCATTATTCCTATATTGAACGATGAGTTTTGGCTTGCATACAAACGCCTGATATTATTATAGGAAGTGACCACAATTTTACTGGTATTAAAAAAAGCACTGGAACTTTTATCTTCCAGCACGGCGATCACCCGGTATGGGGTATGGTCAACACTTACCACTTTGTCAATGGCTTTTTCCTTGTTATCAGGAAATAATTTTTGTGCAACGCCGCTGCCCAGCATGCAGATGCTCCTGCCCGATCCAACTTCTGTTTCTGTAAAATTACGGCCATAGGCAATGGTATAGCCATTCAGTTCCAGGTAATTTTCATCACCGCCCAACACCGTAACATCCGGGTTGGTTTTTTTCCGGTCGGTATTGCAAACAATATTCCGTGGCCCCATTAAAGCCAAACCAACTTTTGCCGGAAAATTATAACGTTCTTTAAAAGCCCTTGCCTCATCATAGGTGATCACCTTACCATTATTGCTCTTTTTATCTCTTAAGGCCGATTTGCTTGTTTTGGTATTTTCATTTTGCCGCCCTCCCCCGATCCGGATGTTCCGGTCTTTGAACCTCAAACTGAAAGAATTGGCCCCCATGGTTGAAAAGCTGGTGGTAAGACTATTGCTTGCGGCTTTGATGGAAGTGATGATCAGGATCAACGCAAAAATGCCCAGGGCGATGATAGCAACTGTAATTGCGGTGCGTAGTTTATTACCTGAAATATTTCGCCAGGAGAGTGCAAGTGTATCTTTAAAGGTCATGTATTGGCTTTAATCTGCCTAAAGTTAACGACTGAATACAATTAAGACGCAAAAGTTTTTACAAACGGCAGCAGCCGAAACTTGCCGGCGCTTTTGCAAAGCTTCAGCTAAGCATGGAGTTAAAAATAGAGCCAGTTGAGAAGCAGGTCAGGGAAGAGTCCTAAAACAATAATTAAAACAGCAGTAATAACGAGCAGGATCTTAAACCCGGTTGTAATATCCTCAGCAAGTACAACACCTGTTGCAACTTCTTTAAAGAACATGGCCTGGATGATCTTAAAATAATAATAGGCACTGATGGCGGCGCACAAAACTGCAAATATCACCAGCCAGGTATGATGGCCGTTTTGTACCGCAGCCTGCAACATATAAAATTTGCTCATAAAGCCGGCTGTTAAAGGAATGCCGGTCAATGATAAAAGAAAAACTGTTGCCGTAACTGCCAGCAGGGGCTGTTGTTTGCCAAGGCCGTTAAATCCTTCAATGGTAAAATCCTTCATTTTTATTAAGATGGCAAACAGGCCGATACTTGCCAGGCTATATGCGGCTGCGTACAATACCAACCCTTCTTTTGCCAGGTTACTCAATGCAAATAATGAAAAGAGCATGAACCCCGCCTGTGCTATACTTGAATAAGCCAGCATCCGTTTTACACTTTGTTGAAAAACTGCCGTGAGGTTTCCTATTAATAAAGTGGCAGCAGTAAGGATAACGATCAGCGTTTGCCATTGCTGGTGCATACTGCCAAAGCAGTTCTCAAATAAACGGACAAAAGCAAAGAATGATGCTGCTTTTACGATGGTTGCCATGAATGAGGTGAAAACGGTAGGAGCACCATCATACACATCTGGTGTCCAGAAATGAAATGGTGCTGCCGATACTTTAAACGACATGGACACCAGTAATAAAACCAGCCCTGCAGCGATCAAACTTGGCATCGGGGCATTGCCCGAAATGATCAGGTCGATATTGAATGAACCCAACTGGCCACCCCCGTAAAGAAATGCAATTCCCAATAACATGATACCGGTGGAAAAGCTGCCCATTAAAAAATATTTCAGCGCAGCTTCGTTACTTTTTAAATTCTTTTTATCACTACCCGTCAAAATGTATAAAGGAATAGAAACAATTTCAATACCGATGAACAACATCAGCAGGGAATTGAAAGTTGAAATAATGGCAATGCCGCATAAAATAAAAAATAGCAGTGCAAAATATTCCGAAACATGCTCACCAACTTTTTCAATGTCCCTTCCGCTTAATAAAAAATAAAGCAGGGTACAACCAAAAGCCACGTTAATGAAAGTGAGGTTAAAATTCTTAAGATCCAGCATGCCTTTTAATTCAACTGCAAAAAGCGATGCCCCCGTATTCATTTCAACACAATTCAATACCAGTATTACGGTCAATCCAAAAATGGCCAGGTACTTGGGTATGGCTTTATTTTTAATAAAAGCTCCACCCAACATCATCACCACACCCCAGATCGCTGTTAATATTATTGCATTCATACCCTTGGTACGCCATCCGGCGTTTTTATTAGTTAATTCTCGTTATAATAGCTGCTACTGTATCTTTTGTTAAGTCGAAAAGCGGTTGCGGAAATACACCAAACAGGAAAATAAATACAACCAGCACAGCCAATATGAATTTTTGACTGAATGATATCTCCTGTATCTTTTCTGTAATGGCATTTGCCTCACCATAAAAAACTTTCTGCACCATATTTAAAGTATATACAGCCGCCAGGATTATGCTGACTCCTGCAACCGCTGTAAACCATACATTGAATTTAAAGAGACCGCTGAACATCATGAATTCTCCTACAAATGCATTGGTTAAAGGCAAAGCAATATTTGCCAGGGCAATTACTACCAGGAAGATGGTCAATGCCGGGGCCTTATGTGCAATACCTCCCAACTCCGAAATTTTACGTGTGCCGGTTTGTTTTTCAACCAGGTCAACCACTATCCACATGCCGATGATATTGATACCATGACTGAACATTTGTATCATCACACCCTGCAAACCGATCTCTGTTTTTGTAAATATAGCTGCACACATTAAACCGATATGGGCAATGGATGAGTAGGCAACAAAACGTTTCAGGTCATCCTGTTTTATGGCAATTAAACTGGCGTAGATCATACCGATCACCGAAAGAGCAATAACAATATTATCAAATTTCGCAACTGCATCGGGGAAGATCGGAAGTATCCAGCGTATCACTGCAAATACACCCATCTTTACCATGATGCCGCTCAGCACCATCGTTGTTGAAGTTGGCGCCTGCTCATAGGTATCGGGCTGCCAGGTATGAAAAGGGAACACAGGCATCTTGATGGCGAAAGCAACAAAGAAGAGCCAGAAGACCCAGTTCGTTTCTGTTGGAGAAAGCCTTGCCGAATAAATGGCATTCATGGAAAATGAATGTTCGGAAAATGCTGTAGGAGTGGAATGCATATACACATATATAATACCTACCAACATCAGCAAAGAACCAACAAATGTGTACACAAAGAATTTAAATGTTGCAGGTATCCTTCTTTCTCCTCCCCAACGACTGCATAAAAAGTAGGCAGGAATTACCGCAAGTTCCCAGAAGAAATAAAAGACCAACAGGTCCATAGCCGTGAACACCCCCATTAACCCACATTGTGTTAATAGCATCAGGCCGTAAAATGTATTCGCATTTTTATACGTCGTTTTATTAGTGGCTATAAAAATAACGGGGAATGTAACAGCAGTTAACAAGCTGAGCATACGCCCCATTCCATCCAGACCGAAAGCAAGGTTAACGCCTAAATGTGTTAGCCATGGATAGCTGACATAATTGAGGTGAAAATATTTTGTGTTATCAATAAAAAAAAGATTGACAACAGCTATTGCTAATGTAAGCAGGGAAGCTATGATCGCCCATGCCTTAACCGTTTTTTCCTTACGGATCATGAATGTCACCAACCCCGCTATTAACGGAAACCAGGTCAACAACTCCGGAAATGTTATCCAAATATTTTTTGGGTCCATATCTGCGTATTATGCCGACTATACTGTGTATAGTCTTATATTTTTTCTGTCGGCATAATACCATCTAATTCCGATAAATATCTGGAAAGATGGTATTACAAAAACAATTGAATAATAAAAAAGATCAAAATGCCCAGCACCATCATTAAAACATAAGTGCCCACCTGTCCTGTTTGTAATAACCGGACCTGGCGGCTGCCATAATTAACTGCTTTACCTACACCGTTCACAATACCGTCAATACCTTTTTTCTCAAAAACATTATTGAAATATTTTGCAAGGGCAAGAAGAGGTTTTACAATGATGGCATCATACAATTCATCTACATACCATTTATTGGCCAGCACTTTTCCAAGCCCGGTCTCTTCTTTTTCTACCTTTTGATATTTGCTGAATCTGTTCCATGCAAAAACCAATGCTGCCAATGCTACGGCAACAGAAATACCCATCAGCATATATTTTGTTGCATGCGACAGGTGGTGCTTTTCTGTAAGTGCATAGCTTTGAGCAAACACCGGCGCTAAAAATTCTTCAAGCTTATGTCCTCCATTCATGAAAACTTTCGGTATACCTATCCATCCGCCAATAACAGAAAGTATGGCCAGTATAATTAAAGGAATGGTGATGGCTTTAGGGCTTTCATGCAGGTGATGTTCCTGTTCGTGCGTACCCCTGTATTTTCCGAGGAAGGTCATGGCATATAAACGGAACATATAAAAGGCAGTCATCACTGCTCCTGCAACACCCACTCCCCAAAGCAGTGGTGATCTTTCATAAGCAGCAGCCAGGATCTCATCCTTGGAAAAGAAACCTGAGAAAGGCGGCATTCCTGCAATGGCCAGGCACGCAATCAGGAAAGTAATGTGCGTGATGCTCATGTATTTTTTCAATCCGCCCATATTACGGATATCCTGTTCGCCACTCATGGCATGTATAACACTACCGGCACCGAGGAATAATAAGGCTTTGAAGAAAGCATGTGTCATTACATGAAACACGGCACCGGTGTAAGCACCAACGCCCAGCGCTAAAAACATATAACCCAGTTGACTTACCGTGGAGTAAGCCAATACTTTTTTAATATCATTTTGTTTTAAAGCAATGGTAGCGGCAAGTATGGCTGTTGATAATCCAACAATGGCAACAACGCCTTGTGTAACCGGCGCCATGGTATATAAAATATTGCTGCGGGCGATCATGTAGATGCCGGCTGTAACCATGGTAGCAGCATGTATCAATGCACTCACCGGTGTTGGACCTGCCATCGCATCGGGTAACCAGGTGTACAATGGGATCTGTGCACTCTTACCCATGGCTCCAACAAATAATAGCATGGTGATGCCGGTAATATCTACAATAGTTATTTTACCTGAAGCAAACAACGTTGGAACAGTTTCAAATACAGTATGAAAATCAACAGAACCAACTTTTGAGATCAGCCAGAATACAGCCAGTAAAAAACCAAGGTCACCAATACGGTTCATGATGAAGGCTTTTTTTGCCGCAATATTATAGTTGGTGTTTTTAAACCAAAAACCGATTAATAAATAAGAGCAAAGCCCAACGCCTTCCCAGCCGATGAACATAATGACAAAGTTAGCGCCCATTACCAACAGCAGCATAGAGAATACAAAGAGATTCAGGAAGGCAAAATACTTTGCAAAATCTTTGGGTTCTTCATCATGCATGTAAGCAGTTGAATACACGTGTATCAAAAACCCAACGCCGGTTATTATTAATAAGAAGATGGAAGAAAGTTGGTCTAACTGAAAATCGAAACCGATCTTAAGTGCAGTAATATTTATAAAGTCGAAATAATGCGCAACATGGGTATTGCCATTTTTAACACTAAAAAAAA
>JBDSXS010000143.1:0-10951 GCA_039926045.1 Ferruginibacter sp. | reverse complement strand
CTTTTAAGTCGAGCAGTGGTAATTGATTATCATCGCAATATTTAAAGATCAATGCTACTACCCCACCCTGCGTGTCATTCAGTTCTAAAATCTTACTCAACAATACAGGTCCAAATTCGGTTACTGTAGCTCTCAGGTGTACACCTTTCTGGCCGGTTAAGGTCATCAGCTCTGCAGGAAATAAAGCCGGCTTATACTCCATATTCAATTTTTGATAACGGTCTTTAAGTTTATCATTTTCTGTACCCATAGCAGCAATACCACTAAGATCACCTTTGATATCCATAACCAAAACCGGCACACTATTATCACTTAAAAACTCGCTGATCACCTGCAGGGTCTTTGTTTTACCGGTACCCGTTGCGCCCGCGATCAGTCCATGGCGGTTCATTGTTTTTAGCGGGAGATAGATGCCGGCTTCGGCAACCACTTCTCCATCAAGTACTGCGGCCCCAAGTTTTACCGATTCGCCTTTAAATGTATAGCCTTCCTTTATGGCCTTTATAAATGCTTCTTTGCTTGCCATTGATATAAATTTTAAGGTAAGTTACGAAGCGATTACGATTTTGTATGATAATTGCCAGGATGCAGGAAAAATATTGTTTTTAGGAATATTATTATCGTTTATCAATAATTTTATTATTTTTGTTGAAACTAGTTGTATGAAAAAATTTAGCTTTAGCCTTACTGCATTTCTAATTGCAGCTTCAGGAATATTAATCATTATCTATTTAGCAAACAGTATAAAAGTTATAACGTCTAACGATGGCTACTCTTCAATTGATATGCCTGATTCTGATACTGCATTTGGAGGAATTTTCTCCTCGTTACATATTGAAGATTCGATGCTTTATTATGAATATAAAAAAACTGAAGATAGCTTTATCAGGATTAAACAAACAAGGGACGTCAAAAATAACGGTTTGGCAATGGAAGGTTTTTCCAGCGGGGGTATTGGTATTTTTTCTGAAAAAAAGAGATTATCAACTGAGCAACCTTTGTATCGGTACGACCCCAATAATCCAGCTATTAAATCCTTAATTGATTCTTTTAATAAAGTTTACCCTCATCCTTCTACTAAAGAATCATTGGATATAGATGAAATCCTACACAAGAAAATTAATGATCAGCTAAAAGACAGGACGGATTCAGTTAACAGGGAATTAGAAAAAGAAAAACTCTATTACTTTGGGCTAAGTGGTTATGAATTGAAGGATCATGACACAAAATTTTATATTGATAATGATAACTATAATCTTGCTTTTGTAAAATGGGATACTCTTAAAAACCAAAATACGAATCTAAGAAGGAGAGGACATTATGAAAGCAAACAAATAAAAGTGAGATATAGGTCTGAGAGGAAAACAATACTTATATCAATAACTGAAAAAAAACACACAATTTTAAATTTTGCAATCTGGACTTTCTCTTTTCTCACGGGTGCCCTGATACTATATTTTTTCTTTGGCCTTCCAATTCGATTATTAATAAATATTTCCAAAGGGCGGGCCTTTATTGAAAGGAATATTCAAATATTAAATCAAATCAGTGGAGCTGCATTTATAATATTTCTCGTTACAATTATGACCCCCTACATTTTCAGACTTCTATTTTGGGAAATTATACCCGATGATTTCAAAATGGAACCTTTACTAAACAGAATTTCCGACAACCTGCTTCCTTTAATTATAGCACTCATTACTTTTTTTATGGCAAAAGCTTTTAAGAAAGGGTATAAATTGCAGCACGAACAGGATTTAACCATTTAACTTGCCTATAGTAGTAAACCTTGATGTAATGCTTGCCCGCCGCAAGATGAGCCTCACCGAACTGAGTGCAAGGGTGAATATTACCCTTGCCAATATGAGCATATTAAAAAGTGGCAAAGCAAAAGCTGTGCGGTTCAGTACCCTGGAAGAAATTTGTAAGGTTCTGGAATGCCAGCCTGGAGATATTCTTGAGTACATGAATGATAAGGATCATAAAAAACTGATGGGAAGATAATTTCGACATTGTATATTTCCCTTTTATTTTGCGCTAATGAATAAGACTGTTTTTATATCTTCTGCGATTATGTTTGTATTTTTTGTCGTGACTTCCTTTGAAAAAGAAAATGCTGACATCAAAACAAAAGCCGGGCTGGGCAAAAAATTGTTTTCCGAAAAGTTATTATCCAAAGATTCATCGGTAAGTTGTGCCAGCTGCCATATACCAAAATATGCTTTTGCAGATACAGTTGCCTTCAGTACCGGTATAGAAGGAAAACCGACCAAACGGAATACGCCATCGGTTTTGAACATGAAGAACCGTCCTTATTATTTTTGGGATGGCAGGGCCGCTTCGCTGGAAGAACAGTGTTTAATGCCCATACAAAACCCTGATGAAATGGGCTTACCGGTTGAAGAAGCTGTGAAAAGATTAAATGGTTCACGTGAATATAAAATCTTGTTTCAAAAAATATTCGATCAAAAGCCCAATGCAAAAAACCTGGCAGCTGCTTTTGCCGCGTTTGAGCAAACACTGGAAACCGTTGACAGCAAATTTGATGACTGGAGCAATAACCTGAAAAAATTAACCGCATCTGAAGAACGGGGAAGGGAATTATTTATTGGCGATAAAGCCAAATGTTTTGATTGCCACCGCATGGAAGATTTTACCACTGATGAATTTAAAAATATAGGTTTATACAACGGCAATGATCTAAATGATCCAGGCCTTTACACTATCACAAAAAAAGAAAGCGACCTGGGAAAATTCAAAACACCGGGCCTGCGCAACATAGCTGTTACAGCACCATATATGCATAACGGCATGTTTAAAACACTGGAAGAGGTTGTGGACTATTATAATGAGCCGCAGAAATTTGTACCCAATGCTATCAATACAGACGAAGCATTGAAGATCCCCTTGGGCTTGACAGATAAGGAGAAAAAGGATTTAGTTGCTTTTCTGAAGACCTTGACTGATAAGAAATACATAAAAGTCATTGGTCATTAAGTCATTGGTCATTGTTGCAGATTTAAAGATTTAATATTATTTTGAGTCTTTAAAACCGTACCCATGCTCTTGCTTGAAGACCTTAAGGTATATCGCCTTGCAATGGATATTGGCGAATGCCATTTATTGCTAAACCGCTACATTAAAAGCATTGGCAAACCACCGCCCGGAAAATATGATCAATCAACCAATGACCCCAATGACCAATGACCCAATGACTAATGACCAATTTTTACCTTTAACAAAAAATTAGGCACTATATTCGCTGTATAAGATCTGAATCAATTTTATTTGCCATTAAACCCCAACAAAATGGAACCTGTAAAGCCTCAAATACTTTTGTGCGAAGATGATACCAACCTTGGTATGGTATTGAAGAATTATTTGGAATTAAATGATTACGAAGTTACCCTCGAAAGAGACGGTAAACTGGGACTTGCTGCATTTCAACGTGAAAAATTTGACCTGTGCCTGCTGGATGTAATGATGCCTAATATGGATGGATTTACGCTGGCCGAAGAAATACGCGATGTAAATCCCGACGTGCCTTTGTTCTTTTTAAGTGCAAAGACGATGAAAGATGATATTATCCAGGGCTATAAATTAGGCGCTGATGATTATATCACAAAACCATTCGACAGTGAAGTATTGCTGCATAAAATTAAAGCGATACTAAAACGTAATGAAGAGCTGCACCGCGAAGAAGCCAATGCCGAGTTTGACCTGGGCCGCTACCACTTTAATCCACGCCTGCGGGAATTGATCATAGATGGCAGAACACAAACCCTTTCTCCAAAAGAAAATGAATTGTTGAAAATGCTGAGCGAATACAAAAATGACCTGCTGAGCCGTGAGATCGCCCTGAAAAAAATATGGGGAAGTGATACTTATTTTAATGGCCGCAGCATGGACGTATACATTGCCAAACTCCGTAAATATTTAAGAGAAGATACTGCTATTGAAATTGTAAATATTCATGGCAACGGTTTCAGGCTTGTTGTTACTGAGTAAAATTTAACATAGGTCTGACGGTTTAGAGCCGTCTTGACCATTTATATTTAATAAACGCCCTGCAAATTGCGGGGTTTTTTATTTATAAGATCCGGAGTTTAACGAAGTATCCCGTTATTTGGTATCACTGAAAAGCAAATTCTCATTACCGCCAAAAGAAGATCTCTTGCCAAGGTGCTCATAGGCTTTGGCTGTGGCTTCTCTTCCTCGTGCGGTACGTTGTAAAAATCCCTCCTGGATCAAAAAGGGTTCATAAACTTCTTCCAATGTACCAACTTCTTCTCCTACAGCTGTGGCAATGGTTGTGATGCCCACAGGTCCTCCTTTAAATTTTTCGATGATGGTATGTAATATCCGGTTGTCCATTTCATCCAGGCCATGCTTATCTACATTCAATGCTTTTAAAGCATGTTCGGTAATGGCCAGATCGATCACACCATTGCCGATCACCTGGGCAAAATCTCTTACACGGCGTAAAAGCCCATTTGCAATACGTGGTGTACCACGGCTCCGGCCCGAAATTTCTTCGGCCGCATCGCTGGTGATCTTTGTGCCTAATATTTTTGCTGAACGGAGGATAATATTCTTGAGCGTAATGGCATCATAATATTCCAGTCTCGATTTAATACCAAAACGTGAAAGTAAGGGTGCTGTTAATAAACCGCTCCTGGTGGTTGCGCCTATCAGTGTGAACGGGTTGAGGTTGATCTGAACGCTTCTTGCATTGGGCCCGCTGTCGATCATAATGTCAATGCGAAAATCTTCCATGGCTGCATATAGATATTCCTCCACCACGGTGCTCAGCCGGTGTATCTCATCAATGAACAAAACATCATTGGGTTCTAAATTGGTAAGCAGCCCTGCCAGGTCACCGGCTTTCTCAATTACAGGTCCACTGGTTTCCCTGATATTTACGCCCAATTCATTGGCTACAATACGCGATAAAGTTGTTTTACCCAAACCGGGCGGGCCATGAAAAAGAATATGATCCAAGGCCTCGCCACGCATTTTAGCTGCCTTGATAAAAATGGTAATATTGTCTATGATCTGCGACTGCCCCGAAAAATCATCTATAGCCGCAGGCCTGATGGTATTTTCAAATTCTTTCTCCGCAGAATTCAAAAATTCAGATTCATTATTTAAATTGGGGTTGGCCATGAACAATTTCTTTTCGGTTTTGTAAAACTAATCATTAATCATTAAAACTCTTTTTTATGAAAATTGGAATATTGGGCAGTGGCGATGTGGGCCGTGTTTTGGGCACTGCATTTATAGCCGAAGGACATAGCGTGATGTTGGGCACTCGTGATACACAAAAAGAAGCAGTTGTAAAATGGCTTTCCCAAAATGCAGAAGCAAAAGCGGGATCTTTTGAAGAGACCGCAAAATTCGGGGAGTTGATCGTACTGGCAACTTCGGGTGATATTACCCCAGCAGTTATTGAAACAGCCGGTATCGAAAATTTTAAAGACAAAGTGGTTATTGATACTACCAATCCCATTGATCACACAAAACCACCTATGAACGGCGTATTACCTTATTTTACAACCACCGATGGATCTTTGATGGAAAGATTACAAAAACTTGTACCCCATGCAAAACTGGTAAAAGCTTTCAACAGCGTAGGTAATTCCTTTATGTATAAACCTGATTTTGGAGGACAAAAACCAACCATGTTCATCTGTGGCAATGATGAAGATGCGAAGAGGGCGGTTACCGGGATATTAGATGATTTTGGCTGGGAAACTGAAAATATGGGCAAGGCAGAATCTGCCCGTGCTCTTGAACCCCTTTGCATACTTTGGTGCATTCCGGGCTTTTTGGGCAACGGGTGGAATCATGCTTTTAAACTATTGAAAAAATAGCCCGAAACCCGTTAAAATGGCTATTGTCATGTACTGCTGACAATAGGCAACCTCCCAAACCATCATTTCGCCATTAATCAAATGCATGTTTTATTTGACTATATTGAGTGGTAATATTGCTTTATGAGTAAAACGAATATCAGGTATTGGCTCTGCCAGTTAACCGGCTGGGGCGTGTGGGGCCTCATTTTACTGTACTTCAACTTCGTAGTTTTTGGTGACAGGTTTAAAGAACAGGGGGGGCAAAAACAGTATTTGATCAGCCTTGCCATCCTTTTGGTATCGGGCATATTAACCACGCATTTACTGAGGTTCATCATTAAAAAAACCAGCTGGCTTAAGTTTTCCTTTAACCGGATCTTTTTTATGTTCATCATCGCCGTTGGCGCAACCGGTACGCTTTTGTACTACGGCAGTAATTATATTGAGTCACGCTCCGGGTATTCATATGATACCTATTATACCAACCAAAAACTGGAGAAGGCTGTTAAAATGGAAAAGCAGTTCGGACTTGATTCAATTGCTTATTACAAAGACAATACTTTTATCAATGACAATTCCATTAAAAAGGGAATATCCGAGATAAAAAAAGCAACAGGCTGGGTAAGGAATAAAAAAGGCAGCTGGGTTTATGAAAACAAATCAGACCTGGTTGGTATTTATTATAATCTCCTGTTGATAGCCATCTGGATGCTGATTTATATTGTTTATCACTATGTAGAAAAGAATAGGAATGACCAGCTTGACCGGCTGAAACTGGAAAGCACCGTAAAAGAGTTGGAATTAAAGACAATCAAGTCTCATATCAATCCTCATTTTATTTTTAATTCTTTAAACAGCATTCGTGCACTGGTTGATGAAAATCCTAAACGGGCCAGGAGAGCCATCACCGAATTGAGTAATATTTTGCGAAGCAGTATGCAGGCGGAGAAATCGGAAACGGTGACTTTGGAAAGAGAACTGGATATTGTAAAAGATTACCTGGCACTGGAGCAAATGCGGTTTGAGGAAAGGTTAAAGATCGAATTCGATATTGATGAAGATACTTTACAACTGCCGGTACCGCCGATGATGTTGCAGACACTGGTTGAAAATGCGATCAAACACGGCATCAGCAAGCAGATAAAAGGTGGCGTGGTTCGTGTTATAGCAGCATTTAAAGATAATGACCTGGAGTTGCTGGTTCAAAATACCGGCCAGTTATCAGCAGCGCCCAATGGGGATGGATTTGGTATTAAAAGTACACAGGACAGGTTAAATTTGATGTACCAGGGCAAGGCTGTTTTTGCGATCAGGAACTTAGGTATAGCTAATGTTGAATCAAAAGTATCCATCCCGGTTATTATTTAAACTATTTATATTCAACCCGCCTGCTCACTAGTCCTGCGGACTGGCAAGCAGGCTCAAAATTTTGAATACTATGCAGAAGGCTTTAATAATTGATGATGAACGTTTAGCCCGCAATGAATTAAAAAAACTGTTGTTGGAATTCCCGGAAATTGAAGTGGTAGGTGAAGCCGCCAATGCAACCGAAGGCCTGGAAAAAATTGAGAACCTTTCTCCCGATCTTATTTTTTTAGATATACAGATGCCCGGTAAAACAGGTTTTGATATGCTGACCGAACTGGACAGTGCCCCGCATGTGATCTTTACAACGGCTTATGATGAATATGCATTAAAAGCATTTGAAGTAAATGCCCTTGATTATTTAATGAAACCGGTAGAGCCAAAACGGCTGGCTGATGCCATTCATAAACTACAGATAGCAGAAGAAAAAGAAATGGCCGCAACCATGGCGGGTATCAACAGGGGCGTATTGACCGAACTTGACCAGGTATTTGTTAAAGACGGTGAACGCTGCTGGTTTGTAAAGCTTGGCGAAGTGAGGTTGTTTGAAAGCGTAGGTAATTATGCAAAGGTATTTTTTGGCGCATACAAACCTTTAATTTTAAAATCGCTGAATGCGCTTGAAGAACGACTTGATGAAAAAGTTTTTTTTAGGGCCAACCGCAAGCATATTGTGAACCTGCACATGATAGAAAAAATTGAACCCTATTTTAATGGCGGGCTTTTGCTGGAGCTACAGGGCGGCGAGAAAATTGAAGTGAGTCGCAGGCAGGCGGTGAAGTTTAAAGAGATGATGAGCCTGTAGGAATTAAAAATTAAGAATTAAAAATTAAGAATGAAGAAATTACTATTAGCAGGTATTGCAGGCTTTATAAGCCTGTTTTCTTTTGCACAGAATATTGATAAGATCATTAATGCTGCCGAAGTGGAGCGTATTGAAAAAATATTATCGGCGGATGATATGCAGGGCCGCAAGACCTTTACACCCGGCATTGATAAAGCCGCTGATTTTATAGCGGCTGAATTTGCAAAAAGCAAACTGGCGTTTTTCAACAATAGCAGTTCCTATTTTCAGGATATTATCATGACCAAAGCAAAGCCGCTTGAAGTCAGCGGCACACTGGATACCGAACCTCTCACCAGCAGCAATGTAATAGCCAATACAACCATGGCCGAACTGCATATTGCTTCTTTACAGGATTATGAAATTGTGGTGGTGAAAAAAGAAGACGATTTTAATAAAACCGTCTTCCCTATGTTTGATAAGGAAAAGAATGTATTGATACTGGTTGATACCAGCCATGCCGCCCGCTTTGCCAGGATGAAGCGCTTTACGGGTAATGCAAAATTTACTTCAGCAGTTTCGCAGGTATTCATCTTAACCGCTGATCTTAACCCTGCTTCCATTCACCTGCACATTAAAAATGAACTGACCGAGCAAAAGCTGAAAAATATTGTTGGCGTAATACCGGGCAAAAGTAAAAAAGATGAGTATGTTGTTTTTGGCGGCCATTACGACCACCTGGGTATTGGTAAACCCAATAATGCCGGCGACAGTATTTATAATGGTGCCAACGACGATGCGGCTGGCACCACTGCTGTGATGATGCTGGCAAAATATTTCAGTAAATTAAAAAATAATGAACGCACATTGATCTTTGTTGCTTTTACCGCCGAAGAAATTGGCGGCTATGGCAGCCGTTACTTCAGCAAACAGTTAAACCCTGATAAAGTAATGGCGATGTTCAATATTGAAATGATCGGCACCGAAAGTAAATGGGGTACCAACAGTGCTTACATAACCGGCTACGAAAAAACGGATATGGGAAAGATCTTACAGGCCAACCTTACCGGTTCTAAATTTCATTTTGAGCCTGACCCATATCCCAAACAAAATTTATTTTTCCGCAGTGACAATGCCACACTTGCTGCACTGGGCGTACCTGCACATACCATCTCCACATCCAAAATGGAACAACCGCCAAATGATGAACCCAATTATCATAAACAAAGTGATGATATAGGAACCCTGGATATGAATAATATGGCCGAGATCATTAAAGCCATTGCCATCAGTAGTAAAACAATAGTGAGCGGCAAGGATACGCCTACAAGGGTGGAGAAAGAGAAGTAAGTCATTGGGGACCTCATTGTTTTAAACAGACTTATTAATAATTTAAGCAAAGATCTTGGCACATAGGAAATCCAAAGGTGACAATTTGATTATTGAAAAAAAAAGTAGCAGCGCCCTACAAAGAATCCGTAATTTTAACCCGCCCCTCCAAGCCTCCAATACCAAATAATTTTTCACAATCTGAAAAAAATATTCAAAAAAATTTGCGAAACCGAATAGTTGCATATATATTTGCAACCGATTGGCTTCACAAGTATTAATGTAAACAATATGAGACGAGACATTTTCCAGGCAATAGCCGACCCGACAAGGCGGGCAATTATTATTCTGATAGCATCGCAGGCAATGACACCAAACGCCATTGCTGACAATTTTCACACTACCCGCCAAGCTGTTTCCAAGCACCTTCGCATACTAACAGAATGCAACCTGGTAAAACAGGAACAACAAGGCAGGGAAATATACTATTCACTTGAAATTGAAAAAATGAAAGAGATCGATAAATGGATAGAACAATTCAGAAAGATCTGGGAAACACGATTTAATCAACTTGACAAAGTATTGGCAACAATTAAAAAAGAGAAAAAATGAAAAACGATTTATTATTTGATTTTAACGTTGACAAATCAACAAAAACAGTAATTATAACCAGGGAATTCGACGCTGAACTTGCCCTGGTATGGGATGCTTTCACAAAAGCGGAACTTATTGACCAATGGATTGCGCCTAAACCCATGACATCTAAAACAAAATACCAGGATTTTAAAGTTGGTGGCAAAAGATTTTATGCAATGGTAAATCCTGAAGGACAAGAACGCTGGGCAATGCAGGAATACACTTCCATTACCCCGAAAACCAACTTTAAAATGTATAACGCCTTTGCAGACGCAGCTGAAAATCTGGAATTGCCAGGCTCTGAATGGGATCATACTTTCAGTGAACAAAACGGAACAACAAAAGTGAACATTGTTATTTACAATGAATCATTGGAAAGATTAGAGCGAATACTTGATGGCTTCACGCAAGGAATGAAAATGTCATTGAGCAACCTGGAAGATCTGTTGGCAACTTTATCGCATAGACCCTGATCCCGGTGTTTATCGGGACGAAGGATAGAAAGAAAACTATTTCCATATTTGTCGTATTCAGCACTAAGATTGTCGCATTTACACTGCAACAACAAGGTCTTTGTTGGCGACCTTTATAGCATACTAAAATCAATCCCGATAGCTATCGGGATTAATAAGGTAAAAAACTCTTAAAAATTTATACACTTAAAAAAATAAAATTATGGCACTTATCAACCCTCACATTAACTTCAACGGAAATGCCGAAGAAGCATTTACCTTTTACAAATCAGTATTTGGCGGAGAGTTTGCAAAGATTATTCGTTTCAAAGACCTTGCAAGTCCTGAATTCAGGGTTGCAGAAAAGGAAGAAAATAAAATTATGCATATTGCTTTGCCTATTGGTAAATGTAATATGTTGATGGCAAATGATGTTCCGGAAATTATGGGAAAAACAAACGAAAATGAGAACAGAAGTAAGATTGCAATAAGTGCGGAAAGTAAAGAAGAAGCAGACAGGTTATTTAATG
>JBDSXS010000142.1:0-2694 GCA_039926045.1 Ferruginibacter sp. | reverse complement strand
TGTGCAAAAGCCACCCTTAGTTTTGGAAATTTTTTAAATACCCCGCCAAATATCATGGAGCAAATGGCCCGTGATGTTTCTCCCGGCATGCCCACCAGCCAGGGCAGCCAGTATTTTTGCATCTGCTGCTCTCCCATCATCTCCCAGGGATGTACAAACAGGGCGCAGCCAAGCTTTTCAGCCACTTCGTAAAATGGAAAGAATGTGGGATCACTTAAATTAATACCGTTGATATTACTGCCGATCTCCAGGCCAGGCATCTTCAATTCCTGTACACAGCGTTCCATTTCTTTGATCGACATATCAATATCCTGCAGGGGAACTGTACCTATGCCAATAAATCTTTTCGGATCTTTTGCAACCGTATCGGCAATATGATCATTAAAAAAACGGGAGGTCTCATACCCATCTTTGGGCTTAGCCCAATAATTAAATAGAACGGGGATGGTGGAAAGTACCTGCACAGCCACATCTGTTTCATCCATTTCTTTCATTCGAACAGCAGCATCAAAACAACTATCCTCCACTTCACGAAAAAGTTTATCGCCTTTCATCATGCATGCTTTGCAATTGCGGTGTTCCAGATGTATAAATTCACCATAGCCGAATTTTTGTACCCAGTTGGGCATTGTGGAGGGCATGATGTGGGTGTGAATATCTATTTTCATTGAAGTTGTTATTGATGCCGGATACTGGATACTGGATATTTAAGTGGCTACTTCTTTTAGAATCTATCCAGTATCTAGTATCCAGTATCTTGATTTCTATCCCTTCTTAATAGGTGGAGCCATTACACTCCCACATTTGCTGCAGGTACGTTTTTGTTCATCATTATAAAACCCTTCCATAACCGGAGGCAGCTGGGCAACAATATCCGTGATCACTTTATACTCTTCATACAATTTATTACCGCAGTTCTCGCAATACCATAAAAATCCGTCTTCCTCAGTTTCTCTCACTTTTTCAATTACCAGTCCTACCGTGTCGGCTCCCCGCTGCGGCGAATGCGGCGTTTTCGGCGGCAATAAAAAGATATCGCCTTCATTGATGGGTATATCTCTTGCAACACCTCCATCAATGATCTTTAAAACAATATTGCCTTCTACCTGGTAATAGAGTTCTTCGCTTTCATTAAAATGGTAGTCCTTACGGGAGTTGGGGCCGCCTACCACCATCACAATAAAATTTTCGGCGTCTTTGTACATGCACTGGTTGCCCACCGGGGGTTTAAGCTTATCCCGGTTATCGTCGATCCATTTTTTTAAATTAAAAGGTGCTGCTATTGACATGATATGAAATTTAGAGTTGTAAGTTAATTATTTTTTTGTACCAAGCATCCACTCATTACCCTACTTCATTGGCAAGGATACTTAGTTATTATTTCTTTTTTGTAAAAAGAAATAAATAACCACTCTTGTACAACATAACTTTATTGAAACTCTCAAAGTAAATATCTTTCTTCCAACTCTCAGTTCCTTTTCTCCTTTGTTCTCTTAGCTCAAATTCTTTACCTTTAATTATGAACCTCACCATTCCATATCACCTGGAAAATTTTATCGGCGGAAATTTTATTGGTCCGCTCAGCGGGAATTTTATTGACAATACAGATCCTTCTACGGGCGCCGTTTACGGACAAATACCCGACAGCAACACGAAAGACATTGATGTGGCTGTTCTGGCTGCAAAAAAAGCTTTTACTGAATGGTCGGTTTTATCGGTTGAAAAAAGATTTACTATACTGAATAAAATTGCGGAACTCATTGATAAAAACCTGGAAGAACTGGCCATGGCCGAGACCATTGATAACGGAAAACCGCTGTGGTTAAGTAAAGTAGTGGATATTCCCAGGGCTTCATCCAACTTCCGGTTCTTTGCAACAGGCATTATGCATTTTGCAAACGAAAGCCATAGTATGGAAGACAAAGCAGTGAATTATACATTGCGACAGCCCATTGGTATTGTTGGCTGCATCTCTCCCTGGAACCTGCCTTTGTATTTATTTACCTGGAAGATTGCGCCGGCATTAGCCGCCGGAAATTGTGTAATAGCCAAACCTTCTGAAGTAACACCGGTTACCGCTTTTTTGCTGGCAAAGATCTGTAAAGAAGCCGGAATGCCCGACGGTGTTTTAAATATTGTTCATGGTACAGGCGCCCATTGCGGCGAAGCGATTGTAAAGCATCCCGACATAAAAGCCATTTCTTTTACCGGCAGTACCAAGGCCGGCGAAAGAATTGCATCCATTGCAGCGCCCATGTTCAAAAAATTATCATTGGAACTAGGCGGTAAAAATCCTAATATTATTTTCAATGATTGTAACTGGGAAAAAATGTTCACCGAAACCATACGTTCGTCTTTTGGCAACCAGGGACAAATATGCTTATGCGGCAGCAGGATATTGATAGAACGGCCGGCATATGAAACTTTTAAAAAACACTTTGTAGAGATCACAAAAAAACAAACCGTTGGAGATCCGCTTGATGAACAATCAAAACAGGGGGCTATTGTAAGCAAAGTGCATTTTGATAAGATCATGAATTGTATTGAAATTGCAAAACAAGAAGGCGGAAAAATACTATGTGGCGGTAATGCCGTTAAATTAACAGGTAGGTGTGCAGATGGTTATTTTATTGAGCCGACCATCATTGAGGGATTAGATCAAAATTGTAAAACCAACCAGGAAGAAATTTTTGG
>JBDSXS010000141.1:0-5680 GCA_039926045.1 Ferruginibacter sp. | reverse complement strand
ATAGAAAATACACTTACCATTGTAGACGATGTAGCTTTACCATTAGATAAAATACGGTTACGGTCCGGTGGTTCTGCAGGCGGGCATAACGGGTTAAAAGATATTCAAAACATTTTAGGTACAGATCAGTATCCAAAACTCAGGTTCGGCATTGGTAATAATTTTCCTAAAGGCATGCAGGCCGATTTTGTATTGGGTAAATGGTTGAAAGCTGAAGAACCACAGGTGCTTTATAAAATAGAAAAATGTATTGATATCATGGAAGGGTTTTTAACTAAAGGCATAGAGCTAACTATGACAGAATATAATAATCTTTCATTTAAGCCATAATTATTTCTATATCAATATTTTCACATAGTTGCTTTTTTTAAGCTATTTGTCTATATTCGTGCCTGAACCGAGCTACCTTAAAAAAACACTAATGAAGATAATTTGTGTTGGCCGTAATTATACGGACCATATTAAAGAATTGGGTAACAGCATACCAGATGAACCGGTTTTGTTCATGAAGCCAAAAAGTGCATTACTCCAAAGCCATACGCCATTTTATTATCCGGAATTTACAAATGAATTGAATTATGAGTGTGAACTTGTTTTGCGGGTCTGCAAGAATGGAAAATATGTACAGCAGAAACATGCAGCCAACTATTACGATGCCATTACAGTAGGCATTGATTTTACCGCCCGTGATATACAGGATGAATTAAAAAAGAAAGGCCTGCCCTGGGAGAAGGCAAAGGCATTTGATAATTCTGCAGTTATTGGAAAGTTTATACCCATGACCCCTGATTTTAACCGCAAGAGCATTAATTTTTCTTTGCTGAAAAATAATGAAAAAGTGCAGGAAGCCAATTCAGAACAAATGATATTCAGCATTGACAAGGTGATTGAAAATATCTCGAATTATTTTTCCTTAAATATCGGCGACCTTATTTTTACCGGTACCCCTGCAGGCGTTGGGGAGTGTGTAACCGGGGATATCCTGGAAGGATTTATTGAAAAGCAAAGCCTGTTTAGTGTTGAAGTAAAATAGGATAGATCGGTAATGGTAAAGTTTGAAAAGCTGTCAGGCTTGACAATCTTCGCATCCATCAAATTTTTAAACTGTACCACAAACGATAGATCTTCACCTATCATTCCCGTCAGTATTATTTATACCTTTGCCACTCGCCTGGTATTTTTTTTCAAACAACATGCTGCGATTTTCATGATTGATACAGATATTTTATTAAGAGCTTATAGATTAATGTGTACGGCCAAAGCTATGGCTGATACTTATGAAGATAATAGACAGATCTGTAAATATGTGCATTCTACAAGCCGCGGCCATGAAGCCATTCAGCTTGCTGCCGCTTTTCATTTATTGCCCTGCGATTATGTGAGCCCTTATTACCGGGATGAAAGCCTTTTACTGGGCCTCGGATTTTCTCCTTATGAACTCATGCTGCAGTTACTGGCCAAAGGCAATGATATGTTTACAGGCGGAAGGGAATATTATTCCCATCCCAATTACAAAGGAGAAGAGAAACCCGGTATCATTCACCAGAGCAGTGCTACCGGTATGCAGGCTATACCAACAACCGGGATTGCACAGGGTATTAAATTCTTAGAAAAAATTCAATCAGTTAAATTAAAGAAAGGAGACAATGGAGAATCTCCTGTGGTTATTTGTTCCCTGGGCGATGCATCTGTTACCGAAGGAGAAGTAAGCGAAGCCTTCCAGTTTGCAGCATTGCACCAGCTGCCCATTATCTACCTGGTACAGGATAATGGCTGGGGCATCAGTGTTACCTCTGAAGAAGCCCGTACAACCAATGCCAATGAAATGGTCAAAGGTTTTAAAGGGATAAAACGCATCAGCATTGATGGCAGTGATTTTTTGCAGAGTTATGAGGTGATGAAAAATGTGGTGGATGAAGTAAGAAAAGAACGTCACCCTTTTTTGGTGCATGCAAGAGTTCCATTGCTTGGCCATCACACCAGTGGTGTACGCAAAGAATTTTACAGAACAGAAGAAGACCTGGCAAAACATTATCTTGATGACCCCGGTCCAAAACTCAGGAATAAATTACTGGAGATAGGTATCACAGAAGAAACACTGGTCAATATAGAAAAAGAAACTGCCGAAGATGTGGCACATCATTTCCAGGGAGCCGTAGCTGCAGCCGAACCTGATCCTTCAACGGTTAGCAATTTTATATTTGCTCCAACTCCTGTTACAGAAGAAACCGGTGAAAGAGAACCTGTTGGTAAAAAAAAAATACTAATGGTTGATGCCGGGCTTTTTGCCATCAGGGAGATCATGGAAGACTATCCTGAATCCCTTTTATACGGACAGGATGTTGGACGCAGGCTGGGCGGTGTTTTCAGGGAAGCTGCAACACTGGCTGAGCAGTTTGGTGATCACCGTGTTTTTAATACAGCTATACAGGAAGCCTATATCATCGGTTCAACTGTGGGCATGTGTGCTGTAGGTGCAAAGCCGATCGTGGAAGTACAATTCGCCGATTATATTTACCCGGGATTGAATCAACTGGTAACAGAGATCTCGAAAAGCTGTTATTTGAGCTGCGGAAAATTTCCCATTCAAACTTTAATTAGAGTGCCGGTTGGTGCATATGGTGGGGGCGGGCCTTACCATAGCGGATGTGTTGAAAGCACTTTACTCACTATTAAAGGAATAAAAATAGTTTATCCCAGTAATGCTGCCGATATGAAGGGGCTTTTAAAAGCGGCATTTCTCGATCCCAATCCTGTAGTGATGTTGGAGCACAAGGGTTTGTACTGGAGTAAAGTACCGGGCACTGAAGAAGCAAAAAATACAGAGCCTTCAAGAGATTATGTCATTCCGTTGGGAAAGGGAAAAGTTGTATTGGCAGCAAGTAACGATCATATTGATGCCGGTGAAAGCTGCTGCATCATCACGTATGGCATGGGTGTATATTGGGCCAAAGCCGCTGCTAAAAATTTCCCGGGCAAAATTGAGATCATTGACCTGCGTACTTTATTTCCATTGGATGAAGCCCTGGTTTTTGCAACTGTAAAAAAACACGGTAAATGTTTAATACTAACCGAAGAGCAACAAAATAATTCTTTTGCTGAAGCATTGGCAGGTAGAATTTCAAAAGCATGTTTTCAACAACTTGATGCGCCGGTAGAAGTTTTGGGTGCGCTCAATTTACCTGCAGTGCCGATGAATGTGAACTTAGAAAAAGCCATGTTACCCAATGCAGAAAAAGTGACTGCCAGATTAGAAACTTTACTAAACTCATAATTATGAAACTATTTGGGTCTCTTATTTTTTCTTTGATATTTACTACCGCATTTTCTCAAAATATTAAAAAAGATTTTACTCAATACGTCAATCCTTTTATTGGCTCTGCTTCGCAGGCAAATAGTTTGTCCGGCAGCGTCTTTCCGGGTGCCTGTCTGCCATTTGGCATGGTACAGCTTAGTCCTGATACTTACGATGCGCCTGAAGATCCGGCCTCTGGTTACAATTATAACGAAAAAACAATTGTAGGTTTCAGTCATACACATTTAAATGGAACTGGTGTAGGAGATCTCTTTGATATATTGGTGCAACCATTAACCGGCACCCCTTTGTGGCAACCGGGTGATGCTGCAAAACCACGCAGCGGCTACCGTTCTGCCTTTTCTAATGCAACAGAAAAAGCATCGCCAGGTTATTATACGGTTGAGCTGGATGATTATAAAGTTAAGGCAGAGCTTACCGCAACGCAACATGTGGGTTTTCATAAATATAGGTTCACGGCAACAGACAGTGCTTATATCTTATTTGATCTTGATCATTCACTGGATAAAAAACGCACCTATTGGGTTTGTAAAGTTATTGCTGCACATATGAAGCAGGTGGATGCTTATACTGTAGAAGGCTACCGCATCATTACCGGTTGGGCAAGATTGCGTAAAATATATTTTGTTGCAAAATTTGATCAGCCTGTTACCGGTGCTGTTTTTGTAAATGGGAAAAAAATATTTGGCGGTACCGATCTTATTAATGGTAACAGTAGTAAAGCTGCTTTTAAATTCAATACAAATAAGAATAGTACGGTACAGATGAAAGTGGCGTTATCAACAACCAGCATTGCCGATGCCTATAAAAATTTAACTACCGAATTGCCCGCCTGGGATTTTGAAAAGACTGTTGCTGATGCAAAAGCAATATGGAACAAAGCATTATCTGTTATTGATGCTGATGGAACAACTGCACAAAAACAAATTTTTTATACAGGCCTCTACCGCAATTTTATTCAACCTAATAACCTGGCAAATACTGACGGCACTTATTCCGGAACAGATTTTACAGTGCACCAGGCAAACGATAAAACTCATTACTCCACTTTTTCACTCTGGGATACTTACCGTGCCACACATCCACTATATACTTTGACTGCACCGGCCAAAGATGCTGCATTTATCAACAGCATGCTGCGACAGTACAAAACCTATGGCTACCTGCCCATCTGGCAATTGTGGGGCGATGAGAATTATTGCATGATCGGCAACCACGCTATTCCTGTTATTGCGGATGCCATTCTGAAAGGGATCAAAGGATTTGATTACGACGAAGCTTATAAAGCCTGCGTTGCTTCTTCCACGGCAGATCATCCCGGTGCGCCCTTCAGTGTATGGAATAAATACCATTATTTTCCTGAGAATATTCAATCGCAATCGGTATCGCTTACTTTGGAAATTGCTTATGATGACTGGTGTGTTGCCCAAATGGCAAAAAAACTGGGCAAGACAAAAGACGAAGCCTTTTTTACAGCAAGAGCAGCTTATTATACAAACCTGTACGATCCGCAAACAAAATTCTTTCGTGCAAAAAATGATAAGGGTGACTGGATCAATCCATTTAATCCTCTACAATATGGCGGCAATGGAGGTAATCCTTTTACTGAAGGAAATGGATGGCAATATTTCTGGTATGTACCACAGGATATGCCCGGATTAATTTCATTGACCGGTGGCACAGTAAATTTTAATGCAAAGCTTGACAGCATGTTCACCTTGCAGGCAAAGGACAGTGATGTTAATGGTAATGCATCCGGATTTATCGGGCAGTATGCCCATGGTAATGAACCCAGTCATCATGTGGCGTATTTATATAATTACAGTGGCCAGCCCTGGAAATCGCAGTTCTATACCCATAAGATATTAACTGAACTCTATGACAATACAGTAACCGGTCTGTCAGGCAACGAAGATTGCGGCCAGATGAGCGCCTGGTACATTTTCAGCGCTATGGGCTTTTACCCGGTGAATCCGGCCAGTGGTATATATGTTTTTGGGTCGCCCCTGTTGAAAAACGCTGTACTTAACCTTGCCAATGGCAAAACATTCCGCATTGATGTAACCAATGCGGGGAAAACATATATTCAGTCTGTAAAGCTTAATGGCCGATCTTATACAAAAACATATATACAGCATAGGGATATAGAAAAAGGTGGGTCATTGGAATTTGTAATGAGCGATGAGCCTAATAAGCAATGGGGAGCCACTCTTGCCGACAGGCCTTATAAATAATTGTATTTCACGCAAAACCTTTAGACAAAATCGCCTATATTTGCAGCCCAAAAAGTCGGGATAGCTCAGCTGGTTAGAGCATCGGATTCATAACCCGAAGGTCGGCAGTTCAAGTCTGCTTCCCGATACA
>JBDSXS010000140.1:0-27168 GCA_039926045.1 Ferruginibacter sp. | reverse complement strand
AATCTTGTTTTGCCTTATTGAATTTCTGGTCATCACCAACCCGCCTGGTAACACTGCAATCCGCGCCATTTGTTAGCGTTACAACAGCATTTGGTGAGCTGTAGTCAGGCAATTCAATAACCTGCTGGCCAGAGAAAGAATAGGTGTTACCCATGTCATTCACTTCCCAATAAAACTGGCCTGTACCTGAAACAGCTTTTAATTGGGTGATACAATTCCCTTTTCTGTTGATGATAGAAATTGTAAAATCAGCTTTACTACAAGGTTTGGGTTTAGGCCCTGCATACCATAAAACATTACTGATATTGGAAAACAGCAGGTCATAATTTCCCTTTTTTGTTATCCTGCAAAATTTACCTATGCTTTCACCAGGTATGTCAATATAAAACAAAGCAGAATCGTTGGGGGTTACGAATCGTGCTGTTAAAGTTTTACCGTTATTGTCCTTTATTGCAAATGCGTTATTTATTGTTGCTGCCGAAGCAAACCCGTTAGCGGAAGTATTGCTGTTGCTCATACTGAAATACACCTTATTGATACCTGCCGGTATATAAAAGTATTCGGGCAGACCAGTATTGTTTTGGTATACTTCTGTTGCCTTCCCGAAGAAAGCGCCCTGTTTATAAAAAATGTTTTTATTGGTGTTTATTTTCAATTGAACTGAAGATTTATACTTAGAAGAAACAGTGAGTTTATACATTCCGGATGAGGGTAATGAGATCGTTAAACTACCAGCCTTTGCATTCCTGTCAAGTGAAATATCTTCAATTATCTCCAGCGCTTTCTCTGCTGACTCTACGGTAAAGTTAATGTAGCCTTTATCAGGCATGTCAAAAGTAGGATCGTAATTAATTGTAAAACTGCCGGCGGCGGGGGCTTGTATAAAAAATTCACAGTGGTTATAAAAATCCAACCCGCTTGTGTATTTTAGTTGTACAGTTATATTTTTAAGTGGAATAATATTGCCTGCGGCAAACCTGTCTTTTACAAATGAAGCGGTTTCAAATTTATAATTATTGATGGTATTGCTGAAGTTTGCATTGTCAATCTGAAAATTATTATCAATTTCTGCAGCTGTTATCAATGGGAGGTTTCCATTTTGGTAGGCCAGCCCGTTTGCATTATTATATTGCTGGTAAAAATTGCCGGTGACGGGATACCTGCCCGTAATGGTGGCGATCAAGTAATAACTGTTAACAAGTTGCAGCCTGTTTATTCTGGCCAAATAAATACATAAATCAGCAGCCTTCCCTGCTTTTGCATCATTGGAGCGTTGATCTGCAGCCCAGTCAAAATAAAGGACCATATAATGCAGGTAAGCTTTTAATTCCCTCATCCTTTCTTTTACGATAGCAGGTTCATTTTGTATTTTTTGTTCTGCCCCTGCGATCAGCCGCAGGTAGAGGGGAATTTTATATTTGTTAGATACCCCGCTGGCCATACTGTTCTCATCTGCCCATAATTTCAGCAGGTCATATATGTTTTTACCTGCCCCGGCAAACATATTATCGCAAAACTCCTGCAGGGTCTCATCTATAGCAACGTTATCCAGCAGGCTTTTATTTGCTGCCAATAAATAAGGCAGGCTTGCAAATTTGGCTGGTGAAGCCTCCCAAATAAGTCCCTGGCTTTTTTTCTCTTTTGCAATTTGTACCGTGGCTTTAAGATCATTTAAGTAAAATGCCGGTGTTTCGCCGCTCCAGCCCGAAAGATTTAAATAATTGTATTCCGAAATATTTTTGGAACGGTTATACCAGCGGTTCCTTATGCCATTGGTACTGGTAAGGTTTTGATATACGGCAGGTATTAGCTGAATATCGATATTGTTATTAATAGAAATGCCTGGCGCCGGAACATCCGCATGGGTAGAATAGGCATACAATTGAAAACGTGTATTTGGATAATGGGCATTTATTTTCTGCGCCGTGTAATTCGCTAATTTAAATTGCTGGTCACTTTCCTTTGAATAAGCAAGGCCCTGACATCCTGTATTATCAATAGAGTTACCCCATTGGGCAGCGTCTGGTACTTCTATGCCTATATATTGGTTGGAATAATTAAAATTGCGGTATTGATTAATATACAAGCCTGGGTTACTGAGAATATTATTTTTGTACACTGTATATTTTTGTTCGATGGTTTGTGACCAGAGATCCATGGCTGCAACATTATTCACATCAGGTACCGATTGCTGGCTCGCAACACGGGAATTATCATAACAGGCAACATAGCATGGATTATTTTGCAGGGCAGTAAAATAATCTCCGGTCATGATATCTCCCCGATGGCCGGCAAAACGATAAGCGCCGGTCATTCCATTACGACGTTGATACAATGCCCAGTTGTGGCCATTTTCACCAAAATAATTATCCCAGTTATAATTGGTTGTATTATCCATTATCCACCGGTTATGGCCACCGCTTACAAACCAGCCTTTGTATTTAAGATCGGAAGTATAGGTACTGTCTGTTTGTTTATATACAGATGAAAGAGCCGGGATCATTTCCCAAATTGAACCCGGTTGATAAAATCTGAACCCCAAACCCTGCAGGTATTGATAAATACCAAAGCAAAGTCCGTTATCCTGCGCAGCAGAGAATTTAATATAACCAGATCCGTTACTTTCTATTTTACAGGCTGTATTATCGGTAATGGTGGAATCGTAAATAAATATGATGCCCGTTGCAGGAATATTGTTGTAAGCTGCTGTTGTAAACTGGCTGCCGGGTATCGCTTTTTGTAAAAGCATAGCAACATCCGCAGCTGTTGATCTCAACAATTGAGAAGACAGGGACGGATAACTGACGGTTTGTGCTTTTGTAAATAACATACACAAGGTCATTACCGCTATAACAAAGCAGTTGCGAATGAACGCCATAGTTTAGTTTGAAATGATAAAAACTATGGTCTCATCACAGAATGATAAGGATTTATACTTTGTTATTCTTTGGTTGGGAAAAAGCAGCTATTATACTGCTGGGGATAGGGTAAAAGTAACCGATTTTATTTAGAAACAAAAAGTTTTTTAAAATTTTCAATAACTATTTGGCAGAGGGACATTTATATGTGCTGATATTATAAGTAATTCCAATTTCTGCAATAATATACTGGTCTCTTTGTTTACTCCAGCCACGCTGTCTTCCTTCTATCCCCAATGGATTATCCGGATCTAATTCAACTGAGCGGTCCTGTAAAAGCCTGGCAGTTGACAGGGGTGTAAATTTATCTTCGCCTACATATGTCGTACTAACATCATCCAGGTAATCGGTACTTGTAAAACGATGGCCTACTTCAAAAGAGAAATTAACCTTTTCGCTAATATTAAATTTAAGGCCAACACCCAAAGGAACACATAATGCCAGGGTGTTGTATGGTTTTCTGCCCTTATAACCGATCAATTGCCCTTCGGTACCCAATGGGCGTAAAAATTCTTTTTGGCCGTTTGTGTAGGCATAAGGATCATAGGTAAACACACCAACGCCCAATGTTATATACGGTGTAAATGAATAGTAGGGATCGTTGGGAATAAATTTAAAGAAGTTAAAATCTCCCTGTAATGCAACCTCCCACACATTTGTATTGAAACTCAGGTTTCTTATTTTTTGATATTCATTCTTACTGTAGGTATCGCTATAACCCAATTGTAAATAATGTGCGCTTAAACGTACGCCTACATAATTTCCAAATGCTTTACGAAAAAATGCACCTATTGCAGGTTTGGGCCGGTTGATCGCTGCCCGGGTATTCAGGTCTCCAAAATAATGTGCTACGCCCACGGTAACACCAAACTCACCTTTTTGCTCGTATTCGTTGTGTTGCGATTGGGCATTTGCAGTTACGGCAATGGATACAAAGAACAATAAAGCAGCAATTTTCATTTTCATAATATGCAAAATAAAGAAATGTTTTGTAAAAAACGCCTGGAGCTATCTTTTGTGTTAAAGGCTTTGTTAATCTTTTTTTCTTTCAACCCGTAAGCCAATGCTCATAATATGCAATAATGGGTTATCACGCATAATTTGTGAAATCTCGAAATGGTATTTACCGGGTTGCTTAAATCTGCGGGCCTGCCCATTCAATAATTTTCTCACTTCCCAAATATCGTTCATACCTGTTCCTTCCCAACCATTGGCATCATCACCCAGTTTAAGATTTACCTTTTGAACATGCAGACTATCTCCCGGTGGTTGCAGGCCTATATTGAGCCAAATATTATTGTATTGATAAGCATCTGTATGACGCAATACCACGTAAATGCTGTAAGCCGAAACAGTATCTGTGATCAGGAAATCACCTTTGGCCGAAAAGCTGCTCTGCCACTCATATTTAGGTATAACTGCGTTTTTTTCGAATATTTCAATTTGTGTACAGGAGTTGACGCACATTATGAATGCAGCAGCTGCAATTAAAAACTGAAGATTAAAAATGTTGACTCTGCTCATTCCTAAAAACCCTTTTATACTTATTTTATTTATAAAATATTCAGTACCTGCTCCTTTGCCTTCTCCAGTTCATTCTTCATGTTTACCACACATTTTTGGATGTCGGCATCATATGCTTTGCTGCCGGTGGTATTAATCTCTCGACCGATCTCCTGCAAAATGAATGATAATTTTTTTCCTTTTCCTTCTTCCGGTTCCTGGATAATGGATCTGAAATATTCACAATGCTGGCGAAGCCTGATCTGTTCTTCATGAATGTCTATCTTTTCCATATAATAGATCAGTTCCTGCTCCATGCGGTTATTGTCAATATTCTCTTTGCCCACATGTTTTTCCAGCAATTGGTTTATTTCGTCCTTGATCCTTTTTTCACGGTTGGGCTCCAGCTTTAAAATAGCTTCTTCCTGTTCATTGATCTTATTGATGCGGCTTATCAGGTCATTCTCCAATACGGTACCTTCTTCCGTTCTGTGCTGGTTCAAATTATTCAATGCCTCCAATAAAACCTTGCTGAAATCGGCAAAATCAGTTTCACTTAAAATGTCATTAGTAGGAGTCACCACTTCGGGCAATCTCAGCAATGCACTCAATACCGAGTTGGTATCAATGTTAAGTTCTCCTGCCAGGGTCTCTATTTGTTTATAATATGCTTTTATCAGGTCGGTATTGATGTTAACGGGTTTGGAGGTTCCGTTTTGTTTTATAGTAACCATGCAATCGATCGTACCCCTGATCAGGTGTTCCTGCAGGGTATTGCGGATCTCAAATTCATAAGGCCTGAGTAATGGTGGCAACTTAACCTGCAGTTCAAATTGTTTTCCGTTAAGCGCTTTTATTTCAACCAAAAATGTCTTGTCGTTTACTGTCTGTTCCGCCCTTCCAAACCCGGTCATTGATTTAAGCATGTAATATAATTTAGGCTGCAAGTTAAGAGATATAATTATGAGTTGGTTTTTGGATATTCTTCAAAGGGTTTGAACCTCATGATAAGCTCGGGTTTATCCAATGGCAAAAAGCCGAATTTAGTGTATAATCCATGTGCATCTCTGGTTGCCAGCAGCCACCTTCGCAACCCCTGCAATTCGGGGTGAATCATGATCTCTCCCATCATCCATTTGGACAATCCTTTTCCACGAAATTTTTCAATAATAAAAACATCTGCCAGGTAAGCAAATGTTGCGTGATCGGAGACCACTCTTGCAAAACCAACCTGTGAAATATTTTCTTTCTCGCGAACATACAAACCAAAACAAAGAGAACCTTCAATACTTTTTTTCACTGTTACAAGGGGAATATTTTTTGCCCAATAACTTTCGTTGCACAAATAATTTTGTATGAATTGAATATCCAGTTTCCTTTTGTCGGTACTGATCAAAAATTCATTTTTGGTTGCTTCATAAATTTTCATGTACAGGGATTTTACATGTAAGATGCGGGTTAATAAAAAAATAAAGCCCGACTTTTTATAGTCAGGCTTTAATATATAGATGGGTTAGTAAGTACCAGGAACCAAATTCCTTACACAATATTAAAAATAATTTTTGCTAACCAAAAAATATTTTCGAAATATTTTATACACATTTTGCCGGGGGTTGTGGATAAGACAGGTGCAAATTTCCCTTTTTTAAACAAATAAAAAAAGGTTCATTCAGCCTGTTGTTTTATTTATCATTAAAAAATAAAATTACTGATTACCTGAAACTACTGTATTTACTGGTATTACAGCAGGATACTTATTTTTAAGTTTTTTTATTTATTGCGGGTTGTATTTTTTATATGAAGTAATATCCATACTTTTTACAAATTGATTTTGGCTGTTTTTTTGCCAAAAAAATAAATAAAAAAAAATTTTTAAAATGCGGGGAAAACCGGCAATTTTTTAGTTTTTATGATAAAACCAAGTAAAAGCAAAGCAATGTACCTTTGCTGAAATTTCTGATTATGCAATTTCCATCTCCTGTTTCCCTGCAATGGATCGCAACATTCATCAACGCAAAATTAGTTGGCAATACGGATGCACAGGCAACCGGTATCAATGAAATACATAAGGTTGAAAATGGTGACCTTGTCTTTGTTGATCATCCAAAATATTATGACAAGTGTTTGAACAGTGCAGCTAGTTTTATCATCATCAATAAGGAAACAAATGTACCTGATGGAAAATCTTTATTGATCGTTGAAAATCCTTTTGAAGCTTATTGCAAAATTGTAAATCACTTTCGCCCGTTTGAACCGGCAACTAAAATGATCAGCGATTCGGCAGTAATTGGTGAAGGAAGTTTTATTTATCCCGGTGTATTTATAGGTCATCATGTAAGCATTGGAAAAAACACGATCATATACCCCAATACAAGCATTTTAGATCACTGTATCATTGGCGACAATGTGGTCATCCAGTCGGGTACTGTTATCGGCAGCAATGCCTTTTATTATAATACAAAAAAAGACCGTGAATTATGGTACAAAAAAATGCCTGATTGTGGCCGGGTGATCATCGAAGATTTTGCAGAAATAGGTGCCGGTTGTACCATTGACAGGGGCGCCAGCCATGATACCATAATTGGTAAGGGGAGTAAACTGGATAATATGGTTCATATTGGCCACGACACGGTTACCGGCAAAAACTGCCTGATTGCGGCACAGGTTGGTATTGCAGGGGTTGTAACCCTCGAAGACGGCGTAACACTATGGGGACAGGTGGGTGTAAACAAAACTCTGACCATAGGGGCCAATGCTGTTATTTATGCTCAAAGCGGGGTTGGCAAAGATACCGAAGGTGGCAAAGTTTATTTTGGCAGCCCTATTGAAGATGCCAAAGAAAAGATGAAGGAATTGGTATGGGTAAAAAGAATACCACAGTTATGGGAAAAAGTAATGGGCAAATAAATTTATTTTACCGTTCTTGATTCTATGCCGACGAAATTGAGACCATTAACTTTTTGCAGGCGTGTATATTTAAAAGAATTTGCTGTAAGCGTTATATTCTCCAGGGTAACGATTAGCGGCGTTGGATATAAAATGAGCATTTCCATTTTTGTTTTTTCTGTATCCAGGTATTTCCAGTTGAATGCATATTGCTGTCCGTTATAAAAATAAATACCGGTATTATCTGTATTGAACTTATACAGATCATTATCAAAGTTTATGGTATTTTCCTTTCCATCTCTTTTATAGTAAAACATACTGTTTCCATCGATAACCCTGCTCTCTTCCATTTTCCAGGTAACGCCTGTTAATGATCCGAAAGTAATTACAGGCTGTTCTGTTGCAGTTTTGATCTCTATCCCTGCGGGTTTTACGGGTTCAGTTACTGCTGCATTTATTTGTTCTGAAACAGCGGATGGATTGTTTTGCTTAAAATTAAAATCATAAGGTACCATATCACCCACTTTTTCCCAGGCCCAATAGCCCGTTATGGTAATATCATTTTGTTCAAAATAAAATCCATTATGTTCAATACCTAAAGATTCATTGGGTAAGAACGAAACAACAGAAAGTTGAAATTTAGATGAGGCTTCGGGATTGGCCTCCACATATAATGGGTCGGCAGCTTCATTTTTATAAATGATGGCAACTTCTTTCTGATTGGGTAATATCTCTACTATATTACTGCTGTCATCCTTTATATAATTCATTCCCCCGTAAAAGTCCTTTATCCTGATCGGTATTTCTTTATTATTATCCCTGACAATGAACTGGATCTCAAAACCCTCTTCTGCCAGTTTCCTATGGTACATACTCCGCATAAAATGCAGGATAGAACCATTATAAGCCGTTTTACGTGCTGCATTCCATTTTTCAAGTTCGTTACTATTACCCGATTGCATTTCCTGGAACAAAGGGGAACCCGTGTAAATGCTTACCTGTGTATTGTATTCATGCACAAAAGAATCAAGTTCATATTTTATGGTATAGCCCAATGCATCATTAACAATTTCAAGTGGTGCAGTAGCCAGTATCTTTAAGCGCTTGGCACGCCTGTAATAGAAGAACTTAAGGACTTCTTTATTTTTTATATAACATTGTCTGCTGTTGGCTGTTTTACCAATAAAGTTTTCCATAAAAAAATCGCCGTATTTGGCAAGGCCATCTGCTACTTCTGATGTTGACTTGATCACAAATTCCTCCAGTGATTTTTCTTTTTGTTTTATTTCAATTACCATTTCGTTATTACCAGCATCACCTCCAGTTACCCTTCGTGATTCAGGTTGATAGCCGGTGAAAGTTACAACGATGCTGTAACCGCCACCCGGTAACTTTAAATGAAACGTCCCATCAATGCCTGTAGCTGTACCAAGGGTTGTGTTCTCTGCAAATACAGAAGCGCCCTGCAACGGTTGCTTTGTGATTGCATCAATTATTTTTCCGCTAATGCTGTAATTCGACTGGGAGAAAACACATAAGGAAATTAAACAAAACAGTAATGATGTGATGATCTTTTTCATTTGATATCTTTATAACGACTTAAAATTACCCGAAATTATGATTGGCCGAAATTACATTAATTGCTGTTAAGCTTTTGTTGTAAAATGGAGCAGGTATCTGCAATGCTGTCCTCAATTTTACGGTAAGTAAAATCAGGCAGGAATTTTTTTAACTTGTTGTTATCAAAATCAACTTTTGCCAATGCCGTGAGTGCGGTTTCTCTTGTTACCAATGGCTCTTTGCCGGTGAAATAACTTTTTATTGCTTCAAGCCTGCAAACAATTTTTGCCAATGCCGGGGTTACTTTTTTATGAGGAGGTTTTTTTCCAAATGCTTTGGCAATTAAAGTAAACATATCGGCAAAACTCCTGGTCTCGGCACTAAGGATAAAACGTTCAGCAGAAATATTGCTGCTCATTAACCTGATCATGGCTTTTGCTACGTCTCTCACATCTACAAATCCGGAAGTACCATTCGCATACCAGGGAAATTCATTGTAAACCGTTTTAAAGATCTGGGATGATCCGCTGTTCCAGTCGCCGGGACCTAAAATAACAACCGGGTTTACTATCAAGGCATCCAACCCTTCGCCAATGCCACGCCAAACCTGCATTTCGGCGAAATATTTACTTTGCCCGTAACTACTGTTGCTGGTTTCTTCGGTCCAGTTCATGGTCTCGTTGATGGGTCCGTCTTCTCTTATTCTTCCAAGGGCAGCAACCGAACTTACATAAACCATTTTTTTAACTCCTGCATCCAGGGCTGCATTAACCACATTGGCTGTGCCTTCAATATTTATTTTGAACATCTCGGCTTTTCGCTTTTTATTGAAAGTAATAATAGCAGCACAGTGGTACACCTGTTCCACGCCTTTCATGGCTTCTTCCAAACCAACCACATCTAAAATATTGCATTGTAATTGCTGAAGATCACCAGTAGGAAAATCAAGGGTTGTTTTATTATATAGGGCTCTTACCTTTTTACCCTCCTGGAGCAGTTGAGTAATTAATGCTGTTCCTACTAAGCCTGCGCCGCCGGTAACTAAGATCATTGTTAATTGATAATTTTAAAATTGATAATTGAAAATGTTTTAGAACTAAAGGATATCATTTTAGCGCTTAGTTTCATCATTAAAGTTATTATGTCTTTTAAATAATTAAATAATATAATTATCCTGATGCTTTATCCATTATTTCATTATCAATTATCCATTAATTTTCTCGTATTCATAAAACCCTTTCCCACTCTTCTTCCCTAACTCCCCTTTTGCTACTTTATCAATTTGCAACGCTGATGGTTTAAAACGTTCAGCCTTGTTGCAGGTATCATATAAAGATTGCGATACTGCCAGGTTAACATCATTACCGATCAGGTCCATTAATTTAAAAGGGCCCATTTTAAAACCCGAAGCTTCCATCATTTCATCTACTTCTTCTAATCTTGCAATGCCACTTTCCACAAGTTTCATGCCTTCCAGGTAATAATGCCTGGCAACCCTGTTCACAATAAAGCCCGGTGCGTCTTTACACATCACCGGTGTTTTTTTCATTTGTAAACAAAGGTCATAAACGGTTTGAGCAACAGCATCTGTTGTTTGATCTCCTTTAACCACTTCAACTAATTTCATTACCTGTGCCGGGTTAAAAAAATGCATGCCTACAACCCTTTGTGGCTGTTGAATCCTGGCCTGTATCTCGGAAACTGATAATGAAGAAGTGTTGGTTGCAAAGATCACTTCAGAATGATTTATCTCCGCCAATTGATTAAAAATGGCAACCTTGGCGTCAACCTTTTCTACAATGGCTTCTATGATGATATCTGCCAGGCAATCATTAGTATCGGTTATAAATTGAATACGCTGAAAGATAGCATCCTGTTCATCTGCTGAAATTTTTCCTTTCTCCAGTAAATACGCCAGGCTTTGTTTAATGGATGCTTCAGCTTTTTGCAAAACTTCTTTATTGATATCAAATAACAAAGTGTAAATGCCGCTTTGTGCTGCTGTTTGGGCAATACCGCTACCCATGGTGCCTGCCCCTATAACGCAAATGCTGTTGATCATGAAATGATTACCGGTTTTAGATCTGGTAAAGGTATTATTAATAAGTTATTTTAAAACAGGTACATGAACAAACAAAAATGCATTGCTGTTTTATCAGCAATGCACCATAAAATTATTTTGAGATCTATTTTCCGTCAGCTTCTTTTTTAGCTTCTGCTTTCATTTTTTCATTTGCGGTAATACCAAATTCCACACGCCTGTTTTCGGCCCTGGCCACATCTGATGTATTCTCAACTTTAGGTTGTGTTTCGCCATACCAGTTGATGGTAAGTCTTGATGCGGGAATGCCGTAACTCTTTAAATAGTTACCAACAGCCATTGCCCTCCGTTGAGATAATGCCATGTTATAATCATCAGCTCCTTTATCATCCGTATGTCCTTCCACCAATATATTAGTTTCGGGATATTCTTTAAATATCTGAACCAGTTTATCCAGTGCAAGCTTTGAATTGGATGTTATTTCTGATTTATCAAAATCAAAATAAACACCCATTTTAGAACCATCAGGATTTTTTTCACTGAAGGTTACTATAATGCCTTCTCCGACCCTTTGCACTTCTGCACCCGGTATCTCATTCTTGATCTTTTCTGCCTGCTTATCCATTTTATTACCTATGATACCCCCGGCAACCCCGCCAACAACGCCACCGATTATCGCACCCAACACGGTATTGCCTTTTCCAACATTATTGCCAATTACACCCCCAATTACGGCACCGCCAATTGCACCGGCCGCAGCACCTCTTTGTGCCTTATTTGTTTTTTTTGCTGTGCTGCATCCAGTCGTCATCAACGCAATAACAGCTGCTGTTAAAAATATATTTCCGATCATCTTTTTCATAAAATCTGTTTTAATTATTATTTTTTAACAAAATTGTAAATGATCGCACCGGCATGCCCTGCAAAAACCAGCTCAGATCTAAGTTTCATATGACCATTATCAACTTCTGTAACCATTAACCTGTAACCATCTCCATTATCCATTGCATTTTTTTTATCATCAAGTCTTTTAAATTGAAATTGCTTTGGCAGATCCTGGGGTTCATAAATTGACCAGCGGATAAATCTTTTTAAAGGAACACAGTCTTTGCTTTTATCAATAATGGTATAGCTGCCCATACTATTATTTGAAATAAAATTCCATTCACTTCCAATAAAGCAACCGAATTCAGCTTCATTAAATATGGTGGTTTTTGCTACGCCTGTAATTCCTTCTGTAGTTATGGTTTGAAGTACCCAGTCACCATTAATATCCCTTTTCATGGAACGGGCTTCTTTTGAAACAGAACATGCACTGAAAGACAGCGCAATCAGAATTATCCAAAGTACCCTGTGGATAATCAAAGTTTTTTTTACATAATTCATCTTTTTCTCCCTTTATTTTTTATAAAACATTGTAGCAGATGTGCTTATAGGCATAAAGACAATTATGGTGCCAAAGGGAGTTTTGGGAGTTACATAATTATATGAATCACGTAGATAGCAATTATACAGCCGAAGTGAACTGTTTCAAAAACCTCACATCATTTTCGCTAAACAGGCGAAGATCTTTTATTTGGTATTTCAGCATGGTAATTCTTTCAATACCCATACCAAAAGCAAAGCCTGTATATTTATTGCTGTCGATCCCACAATTGTCGAGTACATTAGGATGTACCATCCCACAACCCAGGATCTCAACCCAGCCGGTTTTTTTACAAACGCTGCAGCCTTCGCCGCCACAAATGAGGCAACTGATATCCATTTCGGCACTCGGCTCGGTAAATGGAAAATAACTGGGACGAAAACGAACTTTCACTTCCTTACCAAACATTTCCTGTACAAAGAAATATAGTGTTTGTTTAAGATCGGCAAAGGAAACATTTTCTGCAATGTATAGGCCTTCTACCTGGTGAAAAAAACAATGCGCCCTGGCACTGATGGTTTCGTTCCTGTACACACGGCCGGGACAAATGATACGAATGGGTAAATTGCCTTTTTGCATTTCACGTACCTGTACACTGCTGGTGTGCGTACGCAATAACCAATCAGGATTTTGCGAAATATAAAATGTATCCTGCATATCACGGGCAGGATGATTTTCGGGTAAATTAAGTGCAGTAAAATTATGAAAGTCATCTTCGATCTCAGGCCCTTCCGCAACTGCAAAACCAAGCCTTTGAAAAATTGAAATGATCCTGTTCTTTACCAGGCTGATGGGATGACGGCTGCCTAATGGTAAAGGATCCGCAGGTAAACTAAGGTCTAAGTAGTTGGCCGTTGTTTGCCCACCGGGCCCTGTGGGTTGACCGTTGTTCGTGGATGCTTTCAGCTCATCGTATTTGGCTTCGGTAAAAAGTTTAAACTCGTTTAATAACTGGCCGGCTTCTTTTTTATTTTCAGCCGACACGTTTTTCATTTCGCCCATAATAGCTTTTACCAGGCCTTTTGTACCCAGGTATTTGATGCGAAAGGTTTCGGCATCGGCATCATTAAATGCAGTAATTTCTGTCTTTAAAGCTTCTATCTGTTGTAACAACTGTTCCATGTTGGCAAAGATAAGGAACTTGCCATTTAGGGTTAAATCCCCGCTTTAAAAATCCCTTTTTGCTTTATGTAATTTTTAACATGGTTTATTTTGAAACGGATCACCGGCACTATTATCTTCATGTTACAAATTATTTATCCCAAACATTTATGGACCCCGACTCTGCCGATGCCTGCTTCCCTTACAAGCTAATGGAACTGGTGACTTCGCAAATGGCAAAAACAACAATTGTAACTGTTGCTTTTACTGCCTGCAATTATTACGACCAAAATACTGACATTAAAGCCAGTAAGGTCAAGTTTTTAACCCCTGATACTGCGGTTATTAAACAGCATAATGCCGGGGCACCTAAAAAGAAGAAGAAAACCATTTACCTTACGTTTGATGATGGCCCTAACAAGGGTACAAAAAACATGATGAACATTGTGAAGGAAGAGGAAATCCCGGTTACTTTATTTATTGTGGGCCAGCATGTTTATGGCAGTAAAGAACAAAATGTTGTGTTCGACAGCATTATTAATTGCAACCTTTTTGAAGTAGCCAATCATAGTTTTACGCACGCCTTTCAAAACAAATATGCAAAATTCTACCAGGTGCCGGATAGTGCCATAAAGGATTTTAAGCGCTGCGCCGACAGCCTCCATTTGGTCGCCAATATAATCAGAACGCCGGGCAGGAATATCTGGCGCACCCAACTGGTAAACTGTACAGATATCAGTTCATCAAAAGTTGCAGCAGACTCGCTTTTTGCCAATGGCTTTACCATTACCGGGTGGGACCTTGAATGGCATTATGATGATAAACTGCAACTTAAAAATACCAGCGACGAAATGCTTTTACAGATAGACAGTATGTTTACAAATTGCAGAACAAAAACTGTAGATCAACTTGTGTTACTTGCACATGACCAGGTGTATCAAAAGCCCGACGATTCGGCGCAGTTGCACCAATTGATCATAAAATTAAAGGCGAAAAATGAATATAATTTTGAAACGATCAGCAAATATCCTGACTTAAAAAATTAACGGCTTTATTTACAGAAAATCTTTAATTTTAATTTCTAAATTTAAAAACTATGGCTTTTTTTAAATCCGGTAATCCTGCTTTATCTGAAAAAAGATTTAAGGATACCGTACTTGACGAAGTGGTTACCCACGAAAATGCAATGACCATTAACGGCACTTTGCAAAAATTCGGGTTTTTGTTTTTGATGACAATGGGTACAGCTTTTTATGCATGGAAAGAATATGTGGATGGCGGTAATGTGATGCCGTTGATCTTAACCGGGGCAATTGGTGGCCTTGTTGTAGCCATTGTGTTAATGTTTAAAAAAGAGTGGGCACCGTTCTTAGCTCCCGCCTATGCCCTGCTTGAAGGATTATTTGTAGGTGCTATTTCTGCTTACTATAATGCTGCTTTTGCTGAACAGGCTCCCGGTATTGTTATCAATGCTGTAGGCTTGACTTTTGGAACAGCTATCGCCATGTACCTGCTGTACAGCTTTAAGATCATCAAAGCAACAGCCAAATTCAAGGCGATCGTTATTACTGCCACTGCAGGCATTGCTATCTTTTACCTGATAGCTTTTGGCCTTAGTTTCGTTGGTATTCAAATACCTTTTTTACACGAAGGCAGTGCAATAGGCATCGGCTTCTCTGTTTTTGTAGTCGCATTGGCGGCCATGAATTTAATATTGGATTTTGATATGATCGAAAAAGGCGCTGAAATGGGCGCACCAAAATACATGGAATGGTATGGTGCATTTGGCTTGCTGGTAACCATTGTTTGGTTGTACCTGGAAATACTGAGGTTGTTATCCAAGATCAGTAAGAGATAATTTACTAGAGCATAAAAGAGAAAAGAGTTGAGATTAACTTTGCCAAAGTTTTAAACTTTGGCAAAGTTTTTTATACGAGTTCTTTTATCAGTTGTTGCACTTTTCTTTTGATCAGGTCCCGCACTTTATTAAACTCCTTTGGTTCCATATTTTTTGGATCTGGGATCTGCCAGTCAATGAATTTTTTAGCCGGCATCCAGGGACAGGCATCGCCGCAACCCATGGTTACCACTGCATCAAAGGGGGCAAATATTTTTACATCATCCAGGCTTTTGCTTTCATGTTTATTAAGATCATAGCCTAACTCTTTCATAGCAGCAATGGCTTTGGGATTTACGATACCCGTTGGATTGCTGCCGGCACTATAGGCCTCCACATCCTGCCCTCCCTGCATTTTTGCAAATGCCTGGCTCATTTGAGAACGGTTGCTGTTCTCGATACAGACAAATAGCAGTTTCGTTTTCATCATATTCTTTTTTATTAAAAAAACTTAGGCAAGGTTTAAACCTTGCCTAAGATCAATTTTTAGCAGCACCCCATATCGGTTATGCCGCAGCATCCGCTGTCTGTTGTGCAACAGCCCGGATCTTTCTGATTTGTGTTCATGGCTTTAGTTTTAGGCCTCACCCCAACCCCTCTCCAAAGGAGAGGGAACTGGAAGCGGGCAGATTATTAATTAAATACTTATTTTACTTTACATTTTTCTTCGCTTTAACCTTCTCCATAGAAGGGTGCCTTAGCAACATGCTTTTTCATTTTTTGTTTTCAGGTTATTGAAAAGCAGGCTGAATTCATTGTTGAATTTTTCAAAGGCTTTCCAGTTTATGCAATAGCAGCTTCGCGGCCCATCTATACTTCCATCGATCAGGCCTGCATTTTTTAATTCTTTTAAATGTTGCGACACGGTAGATTGCGACAATGGCAGCACTTCTACTATTTCCCCGCAGATACGCTCATTCTTTTGTGCCAGCAATTTTAATATGGCAATACGGGCCGGGTGGGCCAGCGCTTTGGCAAATGCTGCCAGGTCTTGTTCTTTTTGGGTAAATTCTTCTTTTTTGTGGATAGCCATAATTTAAATACTTAGTTTTTTAAAACTGCAAAACAAAAAGTTTTGTATAGTTTTAAATGGAGTAATATGATCTGTAGTGATACATTTTATTTTCGAAAACCATTTTCCTAATGTATTGGTGAGTAATTTTTCGTTGTATTGCTTTACCGGCAACCCACTGCATTTTTCAGGTCCCGCAGTAGAGAAAGTTCCTATTATTAATTTGCCCGAGGATTTTATATGCTGTTGGGCGATTGACAGATAACTTTCAACTTCATCCGCAGTTGTTAGAAAATGAAACGTAGCCCTGTCGTGCCAGCAATCGAATTTAATATCACTCTTAAATGTCAGCACATCGGCAACGATCCAGTTAACCTTTCCGGCTTTTTTGCCGAGCCGTGATTTGGCTTTGTTAATGGCTGTTTCTGAAATATCCAAAACGGTTATATCAGTATATCCAAACTCAAGCAAGTGATCCACTAAAAAACTATCCCCTCCGCCAATATCAATAACAGAAGCTGTTCTGGCAATCTTCAGTTGTTTAAAGAATTGAAGTGATTCCTGAGGTTTTGGCTGATACCAACTTACCTCATTTACCTCCTTTGTACTGTAAACCTTTTCCCAATGTTCGGTAATGCTCATATTTAAATCTTATATCGCAAATATACGATAAAATAAATAACATGACCAAATTTATTTTAAATAAAAAAGCCCCGGTTAAATACCGGGGCCTGAATTTTATTATTGTAGGGAGGTTATTCCCGTCCATCAAGAAGATTTCCCAACCCGCCCAAAATACTTCCTTCTTCCTTACGCTTGTAGGTACCATACTGCATGATGCGGCCTGCCAAACGGCTGATGGGCAATGATTGCAGCCATACCTTGCCCGGCCCCTGCAGTTTGGCAAAAAATAATCCTTCGCCACCAAACATAAAGTTTTTAATTCCCCTTACCATCTCCACATCAAAATCGATCCCTGCTGTATAAGCCACTACACAACCTGTATCTACTTTTAAAATTTCACCGGCCTGCAGTTCTCTCTCCACCACATAACCACCGGCATGGGCAAATGCAAGTCCATCACCTTCCAGCTTTTCCATGATAAAGCCCTCGCCGCCAAAAATACCTGTGCCCAACTTTCTTTGAAATTCAATACCAATACTTACCCCTTTGGCAGCGCATAAAAAAGCATCCTTTTGCGCAATGATCTTTCCACCCAGTTGCTGCAGGTCAAAAACAATTATTTTGCCTGTGTATGGCGAAGCAAAACTTACTTTCTTTTTTACGGGACTGGTATTGGTAAAGGCGGTCATAAATAAACTTTCGCCCACCAGCAACCTTTTACCGGCACTAAAAAGTTTACCCAATAAGCCTGTATCCTGCTGCTGGCTGCCATCGCCGAATATGGTTTGCATTTCAATGCCATTATCCATCATCATAAAAGCGCCGCTTTCTGCAATGGCAGTTTCATTAGGGTCTAATTCAATTTCTACAAACTGTAATTCTTCTCCGTAAATTTTGTAGTCAATTTCATGGTTTGTTCTCATGTTTATAATTTTTTATCGAAAATAATAAACAATACAGGTTAAGAATTTAATTATTTGATAAAAGGCAGTATTAGTTGACCGTTTTTGTGTTTATTTGGAGTTCTAAAACCATTTACTATGCGTATTAAGATATTTGCAGTTACTGTCCTGCTGTTTATTTGCGGCAATACAGTTTTCAGCCAGGCTAAACTGGTGGAGAAGGTGGAGAAAAAGGGTGATGAAATTATCATCCCCTACGAAAAATTTGTGTTGCCCAATGGGCTTACGCTGGTAGTACATGAAGACCACAGCGATCCTATTGTGTATGTGGACGTGACCTACCATGTTGGCAGTGCACGTGAAGAGATCGGTAAAAGCGGCTTTGCTCATTTTTTTGAACATATGATGTTCGAGGGCAGCGACCATGTTGGAAAAGGCACACATTTCAAGACCGTTACGGAAGCGGGCGGTACACTTAATGGCAGCACCAACCTAGACCGCACCAATTATTTTGAAACGGTTCCGAGCAACCAGTTGGAAAAAATGATCTGGCTGGAAGCAGACCGGATGGGTTATTTACTGGATGCTGTGACACAGGAAAAATTTGATAACCAGCGCAGCACAGTAAAAAATGAGCGTGGCCAGAATTATGATAACCGCCCTTATGGATTGACCGGTGAATTCGCCTCTAAAAATCTATACCCCTACGGTCATCCATATAGCTGGCTTACGATCGGTTATGTAGAAGATCTGAACAGGGTGGAATTAAATGACCTGAAGAACTTTTTTTTAAGATGGTATGGGCCAAATAATGCAACCCTTACCATTGCCGGTGATGTAAAAACCGCAGAGGTGTTGAAAATGGTAGAAAAATATTTCAACCCGATCCCGAGGGGGCCTGCAGTAGAAAAAACAGTTTTGCCAAAAGTGCATGTGGATGCAGACCGTTATGTTTCTTTTATTGATAATTATGCAAGGATACCCCAGTTAACTAAAGTATATCCAACCGTACCCGACTATGATAAAGACATGGCAGCGTTGGCATGTCTTGCTCAAATATTGGGACAGGGAAAAAATTCCATTCTCTATCAACAGGTGGTAAAACCCAAAAAAGCATTATCAGCAAGCGCCTCCAGCCAATTATCAGAACTGGCTGGTGAGTTTACTTTCCGCATAACACCTTTCCCTGGAAAATCCCTCGCCGACATGGATGCGCTGCTAAAAGAAGCTATGGCAAGTTTTGAAACACGGGGTGTAACAGATGAAGATATTATCAAATTCAAAGGTGGCATTGAAGCCCAATATGTAAACCAGTTGCAGAGCGTACAGGGTAAAGGGGCACGGCTGGCAGCGTTTCAGACATTGGCCGGCAACCCCAATATGATCGGTAAGCTATTGGGCATGTATCGTTCTGTTACCAAAGAAGATGTATTGCGGGTTTACAATGAATATATAAAAGATAAACACAGTGTAACTGTGAGCGTAGCAACCAAGGGGCAGGAAAAAAATATTGCTGCGCCGGATAATTACACTGTTGAGGCCGGAAATTATCAAAAACCAAATTATGGTTATAATGGATTACACTATGTAAAAGGAAAGGATAATTTTGATCGCAGTAAATTACCCGGCAATGGCCCCAACCCGATGGTAAAAGTTCCGCCTTTCTGGAAAAAAGAATTGCCCAATGGCATAAAAATGATAGGTGCAGAGAATACAGAGATACCAACTGTTACTTTATCAATAAGTATTCCGGGAGGACACCTTGCGCAGGCGAACGATACATCAAAGATCGGCCTTGCCGGGATGGTAGCCAATATGCTGAATGAAGACACCAAAAAATATACAGCAGAACAAATGGCGGTGGAGTTGCAGAAATTAGGCAGCAACATTTCTGTTTCCAACGACCTTAACAGCATCAGCTTTAGTGTACAATGTTTAAAAAAGAATGTGGATAAGACCATTGAGTTATTACAGGAAAGAATGTTGCACCCGAATTTTACTGCTGAAGCATTTGACCGTTTACAAAAACAGGCACTTGAAGGATTTAAGCAGGCAAAGTCGCAGCCGGCTACCATTGCGTCAACAGTGTACAATAAATTAAATTATGGTAACGATAATATTTTAGGCATGAGTGACAATGGTACAGAGTATACCATTAAAAATCTCACCTTAAAAGATGTGCAGCAGTATTATGATAATTATATGACCTCGCAAGGCACCAAGGTAGTAGTAGTGGGAGATGTTACACAAAGTGAAATTGAGCCCAGGCTTAGTTTTTTAAACCAGCTGCCTAATAAAAAGATCATCCTTCCAAAACCCGGCCCGGTACCGGCAATAGCAAAAACAAGAATTTACGTGGTGGATGTTCCCAAGGGTGCACAAACTGAATTCAGGGTGGGTTATGTAACAGGATTAAAATATGATGCCACAGGCGAATACTATAAATCGGGGCTGATGAACTATGTGTTGGGCGGCTCTTTCAACAGTCATTTAAATATGAATCTTCGTGAGGATAAGGGCTGGACCTATGGCGCCCGTTCAGGTTTCAGCAGCGATGAATACACCGGCAACTTTACCTTCAGCTCAGGCATCAGGGCCGATGCAACTGATAGTGCATTGATAGAAACCATGAAGGACATTAAGAATTATGCGGCAACCGGTATCACTGCCGATGAACTGGTCTTTACCAAAAACGCAATCGGCCAACGGGATGCATTACAATATGAAACGGGCCCGCAGAAAGCAGGGTTTATCAGGAGGATACTTGATTATAATCTCCAGGGTAATTTTGTTCAGCAGCAGAATAAGATATTATCTGCTATGACAAAAAATGAAATTGATGCATTAGCAAAAAAATGGCTGGTTGCAGATAAAATGAATATTTTGTTAGTTGGTGATAAAGCTAAAATTTTACCAGGCCTGAAACAGCTGGGCTATGAAATTGTAGAGCTGGATGTTGACGGTAATAATAAAGGCATGTACGTAAAATAACACGGGGATAAATTTTAAAAGTAAAATGCCGTCCCGCCTGAGGCGGGACGGCATTTTTAAACCAACTTTGCAAGCGTATATAACCTGGTCAAATTTAATACCGGAAATGTTACAGAGACTTTATCCATTTTACCAGTTCATCACGGCCTTTCCCAACTTTTTGTTGAAGCCTTCCTAAAAGCTCATCGTCTTTGCCTTCTTCGTATTCCAGGTCATCATCTGTAACGTCGGCATGGGCCTGTTTTATTTTACCCTTTATTTCATTCCAGGATCCTTTAAATTCTAACTTATCCATAACTTTTATTTTAAATTAAAAAATATAATACATAAAGAGATATACCATTTTCATGCCAGTAAAGAATTAAAAATGCTGCTCATTTGAATGAGCAGCATTGTACAGATCTTTCATATGCGGAATAAGATTATACTACATTTGTCTTTTCAGGAGCTGGCTTTAATTTTCCGTTCCATACTTTTTTCCCCTGTATCCTTCTTACCAGGTACATGATACCTACAAATATGAAGAAGAAGGGGCCTGCAAAGCCCAGCAAGCCGATAAATTTAGTGCCATAAAATTTCTCCATTGGCCTTCTTAACCTTTCTGAAATAAGATACATACTCGGTACCATTATCAAAGTAAGGAAGAAAGCAAATATCAACCCGAAGATCATCGTCCAGCTTAAAGGCCCCCAGAACACAACACTATCACCACCAAAGAAAATATGCGGATTCAGGTGCTGGAAGAAAGAAACGAAATCGATATTAAACCCAACGGCCAGCGGTAATAACCCAAGTATAGTTGCCACAGCCGTGAGTAGTACAGGAATGATCCGGATCTTACCCGCTTCGATAGCTGCATGCCTGGTACGCATGCCCCTGCCCCTCAATTCATCTGTAAACTCAATCAGCAAAATACCATTCTTGATCACGATCCCCGCCAGCGCAATTATACCTACACCCAACATGATCGTAGCGATCGTCATACCTGTAAAAGCGTAACCCAGCAATACACCGATGACACTGAAGAAGATCTCGGTGATCACGATGAATGGTTTACTGATGCTGTTGAACTGTAATACCAATATCAAAAATATAATGGCCAGGGCACTTAACAAGGCATAGCCCAAAAACGTACTCGTTTCTTTTTCCTGCTCACTTTGCCCGCTTAGTTTCAAAGTAACGTCCGATGGGATCTTATTCTTTGTTCTAAAATCATCCAGCTTCAACTGGAGTTCTTCATTTACCTTACCAACCATGGTTGGGTCAAGTACATTGCTTTGCAACTGTATGGTACGTTTTACATTTTTACGTTTTACAGCACCGGTTGCTGTAGTGTAATCAATACTGGCCACTGCGCTTATGGGAACACTTTTTACCCTCATCGTATTCATATCCATAAATGTGATACGCATGTTCATCAGGTCGGTAATATTATGGCGTACCAGGTCGGTGGTACGTAGCTCTATCTTATATTCATCTTCTCCATCTTTTAATTTACTCACTTCTTTACCAAATAAAGCCGTACGTATTTCCATACCTATCTGCCCGGTGCTTAATCCCTCCATCATGGCTCTCTCCCTATCTACATTAATAGTTATTTCAGGGCTGTTCAGATCCACATCCATCTGCAAATTTTCAATCCCATTGATCTGGTTTGTATCCATGTAATGCGACAGGTCATTTGCAACTTTTGAGATGCTTTCAAAGTTATCACCCTGTATCTCAATATTCACGGGAGGGTCTGTTGGAGGACCACCATCTTCTTGTGCCACTTCAATACTGGCACCCGGTATGCCTGTCATCTGCCTGCGTATCTCTTCTTTAAAAGGCAGTGTTTTTTTGCCATCTCTTTTATCATACTCAACAAAGGATACCTGTATCCGGCCCAGGTTAGGCTGTACACTCCTGTTGTTGTCTCTTGGGTTATTGGCGCTAACAGCTACATTGGTAATGATACTTTCTACAATACCACCAGGCTTTGTAGGTAATTCATTTGCCAGTATCTTTTGCACACGTCCTTCCAGCAAATGTGTTATACTATCCGTGTATTTGATATCGGTGCCAACCGGTAATTTTAAATAAACGTAAATAAAATTAGGATCGCCGCTGGGGAAGAAAGTTGATTTAGTTCTGCCGGCTTTCACACTGATCCCTAATAAGATCACTGATAAAATAAACAATCCGAACAATGACGCAAATGCCCATACCGGCCTCCAGCCTACCAATATCCATTTCAGTAATTTTTCATACCTGTTCATTAGCCCAGGCAATACCCTTCTTTGAAAAGCGTGAATAGCATCATTTAATACGTAAGCATTCAATACCATTAACATGGCCATCAGCAAAAAGAAATTGGCAGTACCATGGTAGCCAGGTAGGTGCAATAAAACACCTGCTATTGCAAAGATCACAAACCATTTATTGCTCCAGATGGCACGTTTTGGCTTTTCATATTCTTTACCCTCGGGCTTCATAAAACTTACTGCAAAAACAGGATTAAAAATAAATGCCACGATCAATGACGCTGCCAAAGTAAGTATGAGCACCGTTGGCAGGTAGATCATGAATTTTCCTATCAATCCTTTCCATAACAATAATGGGAAGAAGGGCGCTAATGTAGTTGCCGTACCTGCCAGCACCGGGATAAAAACCTCACCGGCGGCTTCCTTGGCACTTCGTACTATGGGTACTTTGCCGTTGTTATAAATCCGGTGCGTATTCTCAATGACGACAATTGCATCATCCACAATAATACCCAGCCCAAGCAGCAATGCAAAGAGTACAATAAAATTCAGGGTAACGGTGGTACCGATAATGCTATCCGCCAGCGGCAGAAACATGAATGCAACAAAAACGCTCAACGGTACACTCAATGCCACAAAAAATGCATTGGTAACGCCCATGAAGAACATGAGAATAATAAGTACCAGGACAAACCCAATGATAATGGTGTTTACCAGTTCGCTAAAAGATTTTTTTGTGGCTTTACTCAGATCGCCGGTTATTACAACTTTTAAGTCCTGGGGCAATTCCTGCTTTTCCTTCATATCTGCCACGATGTTTTTTATTTTATCAGCAGCATTGATTAAATTTTCTCCGGCACGTTTTACAATGTTTAGTGTTACCACATTTTTCCCATCCAGCCTGGCATAACTGTCCTTTTCTTTAATGGTATCTTTTAGCTCAGCAATATCTCTTAAATAAACAGTGGCACCCTGCGCACTGCTACGTACCACAATATTGTTGAGGTTAAGTACACTGATGAATTGTCCTTTTACCTTAATGGTTCTCCGCATATCGCCCACTTCAAGCGTACCACCGGTTATATCCCTGTTCTCCCGGCTGATGGCATTTTCAATATCCATAAAGCTTACCCGGGCCTGGCTCATTTTATAAGGATCTACATTTACCTGTATCTCTCTTTCAGGAGCACCCACGATCTCAGCACGGGTTATCTCGGTGAGTTCTTCAAATTTATCCTGCAATTTATCCGCATACTGCTTCAGTTTTATTCCATCATAATCGCCACTCACATTTACAAACATGATGGGCATTTCGCTGAATGCAAACTCGGCCACAGCGGGTTCAGAAGTAAGGTCGTTGGGGAGATCTGTCTTTGCTTTATCAATAGCATCCTTCACTTTTAGTTTGGCCAATTCGGTTTTTACATCTGTATCAAACTCCGTTACGATCAAACTATAATCGGCTTGTGAGGTACTGGTAATTTTTTTAACCTTGGCGCCGCTGATACCTTTCAATTGTTTTTCAATAGGTCTTGTAACAAGATTCTCAATATCCTTGGGCGAATTACCGGCATATACTGTAACGATCGAAATGGTAGGTACTACAATATCAGGAAACTGCTCCTTGGGCATGGTATTGAATTTGATAAGCCCAAAGGCCGATATCAGCACTGCAATGATGTAAACCGCAGTACGGTTGTCTACAGCCCAGCTGGTAGGACCAAACTGTTTGAATTTTTCTTTTATTCCTTCAATGAAATTCATAAGCGAATATTTGGCCCCCTCTATCTCCTCCAAAGGGGGAGGGAAAGGAGGAGATTATGTTTTATTAATTTAATTGCTTTCGCAATTTTTTGTTAGCCTAACTAAATATCTATGTGCAGCTTCATTGGCGTCGCACTCTTGTACTGAAAATCTTTACTCAGCTTTAATTATGTTTTGCAATTCATTTGTTACATTTTTTCAAATCAAAAACCCACTCCGGTTTTTATACTCTAAAGTTCCCCCTTCAGGGGGCGGAGGGGGTCTTATATTGTTGTAGTAATAGTTTGCCCTTCGTATAAATTCTGGAATCCTTCTGTAACCAGTTGGTCACCTGCTTTAAGGCCTCCTTTTATTTCAACCTTTTCGCCATATACTTCACCAATCGTTACCACTACACGGTGTGCAGTGGTTTTGCCGTTGCTGCTCTTGCTTAATACATAAACATATTTACCCGTTTCATCGCTCTGCACCACGTTAACCGGAATTACAATGGCATTAGCAGTTGCATAATCCATAATTTTTACCACCGCAGACTGGCTTGGTTTTAGTACCGGATCATATGGTATTTTTGCTTCTGCAATAAAGCCTCTTTGCGTTGGGTCAATTGATTGGCTGATCAATGAAATAGCAGAATTAACTATCTTATTTGCATCAGGAATATTAATAACTACCGGGGAACCTTTGTGCATCCTGGTTAAATAATTTTCGGGAACATTCACAACTACTTTTAAACTGCTGGTGTTTACGATCTTTATTACGCCCATACCCGGAAAAGTTTCTCCAAGTTTAACAGTTACCAGGTCAGCTATGCCGGTTACATCACTATATACATTGGCCGTATTCAGTTGCTCCTGTATTGTTTTTACCTGTTCGCCGGCGGCAGCTAATTGGTTTTCCAAACTGGTTACATTTGTTTTAGCCGTGATCAGTTGTACTTCGGTACCAATACCTTCTTTCCAAAGATTTTGCTGGCGCTGGTAAATGTTTTTGGCGTAGCCCAGTTGAGTTTTTATACCTTCCAACTGCTGCTTTGCTGCTGTTACACTTTGGCGCATGATGGCATCATCAAGCTTTAACAACAACTGGCCTTTTTTTACAGCCTGGCCCTGCTGCACATACAATGCCCTTACCTGCCCCCCCATGCCACGTGGCGATATATAAGAGATATTTTCAGCATCTACCTTGCCCTGCAGGTCAATATAGTGTTTAAAATCTGCCGTGGTTACCGGGGTAACGGCAACCAGTTTTATTTTTGCTGCATTGGCGGTAACACTGTCTATTTTTTCCAACTCGGCCTGTAGCTTTGCAATATCTGATTCGTTTTTTGCCTTTGCTGATTTTAGTTTTTCCAACTCAGTTTTTTTATCGTTAATAGCTGCTGTACCATCTTTTTTACTGTTACCGCAGGAGGCTATTAAAAACATGGTAAAAACGGCGATCGTGATCTGTGTTATTTTTTTCATCTGTTATATAGTTAGTCTGTTAGTTTATAATTTTCCGGTGGCTTTTAAAAAATCAATTTTGGCAATAATGGCATCGTACAAAGCATTGATATAATTGGTTTGGGCCGTTTTAAGATCAAGCTGTGCAGTATTGATCTCGGTTGCAGAGCCTGTACCGATCTCATATTTCTTTTTTGTTTGGCCGTACACTTTTTCGGCCAATGCCATATTCTTTTTTTGATAGTCCATAGAAGCGATAGCAGTTGCAAAATTATTTTTAGCATCTTCTACTTCCTTATCAATACCTATCTCCAGTGCCTCTGCTTGATTTTCTGTTTTTTTCAGCTCCAGCCTGGCTTTCTGTATTCTTGATTGCAATGCAAAGCCATTAAAAATGGGCACCTTCATCTGTAAACCGATATAAGAAGTATTATACCAATCGCCTTTTCCAAAAAAATCAAATTTATTTCGCTGGGCCTGAACATTGTAACTGCCTACCAAAGCAAAAGTTGGTATCTGGCTCAGTTTATACCTGCGCACATTAAGCCCATTCAGTTTATTGGTAACTACCATGGCCTGGTAATCTTTGCGGTCTTTGTAGCTGTATTGCGTAGTTTCCAAAACCGATTCTTTTATCTGTTCATCAGTAAGTGTATCAGTTAAAACAAGACTGTCTTTCATAGGCATGCCCATCAATAATTTTAATCCATGATATCCATTTTGTATCATGTTCTGTGCTTTCAGTTTTTCTGTTTGCAGATTAGCGATCTGTACGGTAAGTTTATCAATATCTACTCTTTCTGTAAAGCCATTGTCATACATCACAGTTACATCATGATTGAGTTTTTTTAACCGCTC
>JBDSXS010000139.1:0-2731 GCA_039926045.1 Ferruginibacter sp. | reverse complement strand
GCTGTTTGTACAGCAGGCAGATCAAGATTTGTTTTATCACCGCCTTTGAATCCATCTATACTCAGTTTTAATTCTTCGCCTTCAAGCCTTGGCGAGATACCACCCACGAAAACAATGACATCTGCGCCTGTAACGGCTTCTATTGCGGGTTTAAAATCTATCTCCCTGTTATAATGCGTGGTATCAATAATGTAACAACCTTTCTGATATTTAACCTGTACATTTTTGGTCAACACATTTTTAATTCCTTCCAGTACAGTGATCACATGTGCAGGTTCGCCATTATAATTTCCCAAAGAGATCTCTGCATCATTGGCATTGGGCCCGATAACAGCAATTGTTTTAATTTTCTTTGATAGGGGAAGAATATTGTTTTTATTCTTCAACAAAACGATCGATTGTTTTGCGACCTCCAGTGCATATTCCCTATGTGCTGCATTATTGACAACAGTATAAGGTATGGATGCATAAGGATCCAACAAAGCCGCATCAAACATACCCAGTTTGAACCTGGCCCTTAATAATCTTGCAACAGCCGTATCTATTTCCGATTCTTTTAATAAGCCTTGTTTTATGGCAGGAATAATAGCCCCCGTATAACCCATGCAATGATTATCAACGCCTGCCCTGATCGCTTTTGCCATGCCTTCAATTGAATCTTTTGCTGTGTGGTGAGAAATGAACATATCATATACCGCACCGCAATCTGTTGCCACAAATCCCTGGAATCCCCATTGTTTTCTCAGGATCTGCGTCAACAAAAAAGCATCACTGCAACAAGGCTCTCCATACAACCTGTTGTAAGCACACATGAACGAATAAACCTTTCCTTCCTGGGCCAGCATTTTAAAAGCAGGTAAATAGGTTTCCCAAAGGTCCTGCTTTGAGGGCTCTGCATTAAACTTGTGACGTGTTGGTTCGGGACCACTGTGTACTGCATAATGTTTGGCAGTACAAATGGTTTTAAAATAATTCGGATCATCGCCCTGCATGGCTTTTACAAATGCAACACCCATGGTGCCGGTGAGGTATGGATCTTCACCGTAAGTCTCATGTCCACGCCCCCAGCGTGGATCACGAAAAATATTGATGTTGGGTGAATAAAAAGTAAGCCCTTGATACAATCCATGTTTTCCATCACGTTGAAACTGGTTATATTTTGCCCTTGCTTCATCACTGATCATTACACCCATTTTATAAATGGCAGCATTGTTAAATGTAGCTGCCAGACCGATTGGCTGTGGAAAAGAGGTGGCCAGTCCTGCACGGGCTACACCATGAAGGGCTTCATTCCACCAATTATATGCAGGAATTTGTAAGCGGTCAATAGCGGGTGAAGTATTATTAAGCTGCGATGCTTTTTCTTCAAGTGTCATCCGCTGCAGCAGATCCTGCACTCGGGTTTCCAATGGTAAAGCAGGATCGGGGTAAACAGGTTTTTGTGCCAATGAGTTGCCTGCAAAAAACAATATGAAGCAAAAAATAAAATGCTTTTTCAAAATGGACTAGTTTTTAACTTTTAAAACCCACACGTGATCGGTTGTTGCTTTTAATCCTACAGGAAGGATGATCTCTATACCCTGTTCAGTTTTTTTCCAGGAAACCTGTTTATTGCTTCCGAGCAACTGTATCTTGTCATTTTTAAAGAAAGGGATCTTTTTCAGTGTGATTTTATTTTCCGGGAACTCAAAAAGAAAAATATACCTGGTCTTCCCGTCTTTCGATTGGGTGAAGCGTACCTTTTCTCCTTCGCTGAAAACTGTGAACATCCTGCTTCCATAAATAGCTTCTCCATTTATTTTCATCCAGCTGCCGATCTCTTTGAGGCGTTGGTAAGCTACGGCATCCAGTTCTCCATCAGGCCCGGGACCGATATTCAATAAATAATTACCGCCCTTGCTTACAATGTCAACTAATTTTTCAATGATCTCGTTCGTCGGTTTATACACATCATTGGGTACATAACTCCAGCTGGTTGCCATCGTCATACAGGTTTCCCACGGATAAGGCAAACCTTCATCGGGAATATGCTGTTCGGGTGTAAGATAATTTTGTTGTTCTCCGGGTACGGCCCTGTCTACCACAAGCAGTTTTGGCTGCTTTGCCCTCACTTCTTTTACCAGGCGGGGCATATCAATATCCTGGCTTTGCGGGTTACGGGTCCAGCGGCTGCCCTCGTATGTTTCAAATAATTCGTTCTTTACTTCTTCTTCTGTTTTTTTACGCACCCATCCGCCATCAAGCCATAGTATGTCGATCTTTCCATAATCGCTGACCAGTTCATTCACCTGGTTATGTGTATAGTCAACAAACTTTTTCCATTGCTCGGGGTATTTCTGAATGGCGTAGTTGGCGTTGCGGTCGCTAACCGGGAATTGCTTCCACCAGTAGGTATCCGAATGCCAGTCGGGTTTAGAAAAGTAAGCACCTATCCAGAAATTTTCTTTCCGGAATGCAGCAAAGATCTCTTTGGTAACATTTGCTTTTGGGTTGGTTGAAAAAGGACAGCTCTTATCGGTAATCTTGTAATTGGTATACTTGCTGTCGAACATACAAAACCCGTCATGGTGTTTGCTAGTGAACACCACATATTTCATTCCGGCTTCCTTTGCAGCTGCTGCCCATTTGTCCGGATCAAATTTTACAGGGTTGAAAGTTGTTTTAAGGTTTTCGTATGCTTTTACATAACCGGTATAATTATCAGCCACTCCTTTTTTTCTTGCGCCGGTGG
>JBDSXS010000138.1:0-3388 GCA_039926045.1 Ferruginibacter sp. | reverse complement strand
ATCGCTGCTCACTTTTTTTATCAGCGGCTGGTATTTATTTTTTGGAGTGATGCATGATTGGATAAAAAGCAAAGCCTTTCTTTCTTTTATACAGTCGTATACAGTGTTGGTGCCCCTGCTTGTCATTTGTACAATTCTTTTTGCGGTATGGTTAAATAGAAAAGGGCCGGTACAGCAAAAGCTTTTCTTGTATCTTAATTTCCTGTTCCTTATTTTTTGTGTTTGGGATGGTATTGTATTGATCGGCAAATATGGCCGGGCCAACAAGCAGGTGGTTACAAATACGGTTGCTTTTGATGTATCCAAAGTAAAGCACAAACCCAATGTATATTTTTTGGTGTTTGATGAATACGCCGGCTATAAAAGTCTGAAGGATAGTTTTGGATTTGCCAACGACAGGCTTTATGATTTCCTGCAACAAAAAGAATTTACCATACTCCCTACTTTTTCCAATTATGATTACACAGCTTTCAGCATGGCATCGATGCTGAACATGAACTATGTTGACAGTAATTATAACCACAACCTGCTTACTCAAAAAGACGTACAGAACAGGTTTGGCGAAATCAGAAATGCGCAGGTGTTCTCTATTTTCAGGAAGATGGGTTATAGCCTGGAGAATAATTCCATTTTTGATATAAAGGGCGAGCCGGCTCTATCACAATCAAATCCCTTATTTCCCATACATGCCGTCTTACTCACCAATAAGATATTTCATAACCGCCTGTTCAAAGACCTGGGCTGGCGGCTCATGAGCGGTAAGTTTGAACTGCCATTTTTAAAACAACAGTATTTATACCGCACAGATAAGTACAATAAAAAGGCTGAGGACCTGGTCATCCGTTCATCAACAAATAGTGGAGCCCCTAAATTCTGTTACGGCCATTTTTTTCTGCCGCATGATCCTTTTTACCGTGACAGTACCGGTGCCTATAATTCCCCATCGCAAATGAACGACCTGCATAATAAAGCTTTGTACCTGTCTTATTTAAAATACGGTAACACGGTGATGAAGAATATGGTGACACATATTGTTGCCAATGATTCAAATGCCATCATCATCGTCATGAGCGACCATGGATTTTACAATTACGATAGCCCCGGCGATAATGACCCGAATAACTACGACAATTTTTGCCTGGTTCGTTTACCGGGTAAAAATTACCCCGTTTATAAAGACAAATGGAGCAACGTGAATTTTTTCCGCTATGTATTCAATGCAGAATTTGGGCAAAGCCTGCCTTACTTAAGGGATAGTACCATTTATGTGAGTGAATAGGATCAATTAAAAATTAAGAATGAAGAATTAAAAATTTGTTCTATGCTTGCAACGCTTATAATAGCCAACCCTGTCATCCTTTAATTCTTCATTCTTCATTCTTCATTCTTAATTATAAATTATAACTCCTCCAACGCCTTATATTCTTCCCTCATGGGCGTAAATACATCGATCACTTTACAGGCAGTAACGGCAACAGCGCTATGCAAAGCATCGGAAGGAATATAAGCACCCATACCCGGGATCAACAATTGCTTTTCGCCGTTCAGGGTAAAGTCCATCTGGCCTTCAACAATGTAGGTCCATTGTTCATTTGGGTGACTGTGTTCGGGGATGATCACGCCTTCATCGAGGCTTACACATCCGTAAGAGATCTGTTCAGAATGCTCCATGGCACTGTATGCACCAGGGAAAATAGTAACCTTCTTTTTTGTGTTGTAGTTGATGTAGGGCATGGGGGTAGATTTTTAGATTGCAAAACTATAAAAGGAGTAGGATAAGAATTGTAAAAAAGATGTTATTTGTGAGTCCAGAGACCGCTACAGGATACTGGATCCTGGATCCTGGATATTGGATAGGTCCTTAATTACGCAAAAGATTTTAAAATTTGCCGGGTGCATCCAGTATCCAGCATCCAGTATCCAGTATCCAGCATCCAGCATCCAGTTTCCTGCCATTTTTGCACTTGTCTCCCCACTGGCATAATCATTGCCAATTCAACAATAAATCACATAAAATTTATATCATGGGAAAGATCATAGGTATTGACTTAGGAACCACGAACAGTTGCGTTTCCGTAATGGAAGGTAACGAGCCGGTGGTAATTGCAAATGAAGAGGGCCGCCGTACAACCCCGTCGGTAGTGGCTTTTCTTAAAAATGGTGAGCGTAAAGTGGGTGATCCTGCCAAACGCCAGGCCATCACCAATTCGCACAATACCATCAGCAGTGTGAAGCGTTTTATGGGTCGCAGGTTTGATGAGGTAACGGAAGAGATCAGTCATTGGAGCTATAAAGTGGTAAAAGGTGACAATAATACGGTTCGTATTGACATAGATGGCAGACAATATACCCCACAGGAGATCAGTGCCATGGTACTGCAGAAAATGAAAAAAACTGCCGAAGATTACCTGGGTGCAGAAGTGACAGATGCGGTGATTACCGTTCCTGCTTATTTTAATGATGCACAGCGCCAGGCAACTAAGGAAGCCGGTGAAATTGCAGGTCTTAATGTTCGTCGTGTGGTAAACGAACCAACAGCCGCAGCCCTGGCTTATGGCCTTGATAAAGGCGGGAAGGACCATAAAATTGCTGTATTTGACCTCGGTGGAGGAACATTTGATATATCAGTTCTGGAACTGGGCGATGGTGTGTTTGAAGTAAAAAGTACAAATGGAGATACTCACTTAGGTGGTGATGATTTTGATAAAGTGATCATGGATTGGCTGGCCGATGAATTTAAAGCCGAAGAAGCCATTGACCTTCGTAAAGACCCAATGGCCTTACAACGTTTAAAGGAAGCAGCAGAAAAAGCAAAAGTGGAATTGTCTTCTTCAACCGAAACAGAAATAAACCTGCCGTATGTAACAGCAGTGGATGGTGTACCCAAGCATTTGGTTAAAAAATTGACCCGTGCAAAATTTGAGGCGCTGGCCGATAAATTATTTGAACGTTGTTTAACTCCCTGCGAAAAAGCATTGAAAGATTCTGGTATCGACAAAAGCCAGATCGATGAAGTGATCATGGTGGGTGGCAGCAGCCGTATCCCCAAAGTACTGGAACTGGTTGAAAAATTCTTTGGTAAAAAACCAAACCGTGGTGTTAACCCCGATGAGGTTGTTGCCATTGGTGCAGCCATACAGGGTGCGGTATTGAGTGGTGACATCAAAGATGTATTGTTGCTGGATGTTACGCCATTAAGTTTGGGTATCGAGACCATGGGCGGTGTAATGACAAGGTTGATCGACAGCAATACGACCATACCTACAAAAAAATCAGAAGTGTTCTCTACTGCCAGCGATAACCAGCCCGGTGTACAGATACATGTACTGCAGGGCGAAAGGCCGATGAGCAGCCAGAACAAGAGCCTGGGTACTTTTAATTTAGATGG